>JABDEH010000028.1 GCA_013287215.1 Chlamydiota bacterium | reverse complement strand
ACTCGCCATTTTATTCCGCTCCTTCTTGACCGGCAGCTGCGTTGTCTGTTCAAAAAAACCGATGCTGCAGGCCATCTTAGACCACAAGATCACCCACCTCTCCCTCGTCCCCACCCAACTCTACCGCCTGCTTCAAGAAGACGCCGATCTAGTGACAGAAGCCGCTTCTTGCCTGAAAGTCGTCCAACTCGGAGGCGCGCCTCTTTCCCCTGCGCTCTACCAAGAGGCTTTAGAAAAAGGATTTCCGCTCTACCGCTCCTATGGAATGACAGAGATGGGCTCGACAGTGACTGTGGAATCGGAACTCCTCTCGTACCGTGAGATGAAGACCGGTCCAGACAATGAGATCTTTGTTAAAGGAAAAACCCTCTTCCAAGGCTACCTCTTAGACAATGGAGAGCTTTCACTTCCCGTAGACGCTGAAGGGTGGTTTGCGACAAACGATATCGCCGGAGACCTGATCTCGCGCAAGGACCGTCTGTTCATCTCAGGAGGAGAGAATATCCAACCCGAAGAAATCGAGCATGCCCTCCTGGCTCTGCCCGGCATCGTCCGCGCAAAAGTTGTCCCCAAGCCCGACAAAGAATATGGCCAGCGCCCCTTTGCCTACATCCAGGATAGTACACTCACCTACACTCTCGAGGAAATCCAGACAGCATTGCGCGCCAAACTCCCCGGATACAAAATCCCTATGGGGTTGGGGCTGCTTGGCGCAAGAGGACCAAAAGACTTTTAGGCAAAGGGGTCGGCTCTTTATTCACTTTAGAGACCGTCACATGGACAAGCTTCACCGTTCCCACAAGAGAGCCCTCTTTCATCAATCGAAAGCTGGTGCTGAACGACGTCGTCCCGATTTTTTCCACAGCGATGTCGATCTCGATCCTATCGCCCACCCGCAGCGGCGCCTTGTAATCGGCCTCTGCATGGACAATCGGCATTAAGAAATCGGCCGTCTCCAAGATTTCTCCTAGAGAAAGACCGGAATAAGCCAGGAAACTTTCCCAAGTTTTCAGCGCCATACTGAACTGCTGGGCGAAGTAGAGCACACCCGTGGCGTCGGTATCTTTCAAATGAACTTGCGTATTGTAAATGAACATGGCGCCATTGTAGCAAAGATGAGTTTTTTCTACCTCCAAATATGCGGAGCAAAAAAGTCCTCCAGTTGAATGAGCACGTCAAAGTAGGCGCGCCTTTGAAGACCCGCATCTGCGCCCCGGTTGGAGATGAGCACTTTTTGGATGGTTTTTTTATCTTTATTGGGAAATGCCTGCAGCTTCTTTTCGAACTCGTCAATGACACTGCTCGATACCGGAATCTGAGAATATTTAATCTCACAAATCGTGAGCACCTTATCATCCCGATCAAAGAGCAGATCAATCTGAAATCCCGGCTGCTGCTCAGAAGTTTTTCGACTAAAATAAGCGCCCGAGCGGTACTTGACACCACCAAAGCCTAAGAGAGCAGCGATCTGCCGATGAGATTTGCGGCAAAAACGCTCAAATGCATAGCCTAACCACTGCTCATAGGCGTTCATATTTAACGCTTGCAAAGGATTAGATCGGAAATCTCCCTGCGAAACTTCTTTTTTAACAGGTGCAATAAACCGAAAATAAAACTGCATATAGGCGTCCGTGATGCAATAGCGCACAAGATGGCTCTGACTGGAAAGATTATAGGGAACGTAGCCGTCAATAAAATCGCAAACTTCTAAATCCAAGAGTTCTTCGGACAAAGCGCCTCCGGAACGCAGTTTCAGATGCTTCATGATCTCATTACGGGTGGCATATCGATGGCGGCTGAGATAAGCTACGATTTGCCGATAATGTTTATTACTCCCCAAACTACTTGTGAAGATCCGCTCATATTCCGATGCAAAAAACGCGCCAGGAACGAAGGACTGCTTGCATAAATTTAAATAAAAGGAGTGTTTGGTATTGAACAACTTGAGATATTCCGGAATTCCCCCAAGGGTCAAATAAGCGTCAAAGGCCTCATGTGGGGAATAGTCCTTGAGCATCTCTTTAGCTTCGAGAAGGTTAAGTTCCTTCAAAGGGAGTTCGTACTGCGATCGGTTATGGAGCGCTTTTGACTTGATCACTGAATTGATCATATACGAGGGGGACGAGCCGCATAAAATAATGAGTAAATCCGGGTTGTGTCGAAACATATTGTCCCAAACATATTTTAAGGCAGTCACAAAATCTGTCTTGTAGTTCGCAAGCCATTGGACCTCCTCAAAATAGACCGTCCACCTCCCCTTCTTGGTACGCTCTGCGATCTCTTTGAGAACATCTACCCAATCCTGCACGGGTACGCGGGCCAGAAGCGGCTCCTCCGCATAAGCACCCAGCTGCTCCATCACAAACTGCATCTGTTGCTGCTCAGATCTGTTTTCTCTTCCTTCAAACTTCAACAAGCCTCTATCGCGAAGCGTCTGTTCCAAAAGCTCAGTCTTCCCCACTCGCCTTCTGCCATAGACGACAAGAATTTTTGAACCGCGCTCCGAACAGATCTCATCTAAACGCTTCAACTCCTCCTCTCGACCCACAAAGCGCTTATTTTCAGGTACTTGATAAGGTTTCATAACATCCACTCCGCCAATTATCCCCTAATTTACCCCTGTTTGGCGCAAAATGCAATACAAATTTGCGCCAAACAGCCTCTAATTTACTCCTGTTTGGCGCAATTTATCAGCTTAGACGGCCAAAACGGTGGTAAACAAATATTTTAATAACACATAACTTTGGATTGTTTTATTGCCGATTTTATATTACAATCTCCTACTTAAAAAAAGGTGAATCTATGACTTCTAAAGTATTAAACACCCCAAGCCTTTCTATGCAGAGACTCACGGTCCAGGAAGTGCGCGGACGTCTGCAAGACAAATCTGTTGAGGTCTTGACAGAGATCGTCAAAGACAATACGCGCAGAATGGAGGGGTTCACTGAAGATTCTCAGCTGCTCACAAACGGTATCTTTTATCCTGCCGATTACTTTGAAGCTCTGAAGAAAGCAGCCAAGTCTAGTCTTAGCGAATATCTTAGAAATACGAATGCCTTTTTTCATGGATACACTTCGCCCAGACACTTTGATCTCGTGAATGATCGCTTGAGCCCCTCCGGAAAGAAAGTCGCCTGTTTTGTGTTGAAAAATGGAGTTCTCCCCTCTGAGGCCCTCCATGCGATGAAGAACGGCTTAAGCTTGCTTGGCTGCGGCGAAGTTTGCCAAATTGCTCAATATGCTGCTGTAGAAGATGTTCTGGGAGTGGAAAAATTTAACGCCCTTTTTTCCTCAGACTCCCCGACCCCGCTCATGATCGGCGCCCGCGTACCGGAAAATCCGATTGCTCGTTTACGCCTCTATCTGATGCAAGTCGATCCTCCGCAGGCACAGATACAGAAAGGCGATCAGGTTTTCATCCAGAACGTAAACACTTATCCCTTCAAACATGTTTTGAGTCATGCCCAAGCATTTAACGTTCTATGTCTCAATGCCACCCCCGGTTGCCAAAAGTTTACGGGATTAGGACTCCCTCCTGAGGGACTTCCTCATGATCATATCAACGAGGTACTCCTTGGAGAGTTCAATCTTCCCCAGAACTCATGGGAAAGGTTGTCTTCAACATGCAAAGAGATCTGCGAAAAAATTTTCAAAAAACATCTATTAAAAGCAGTGGAATTGAAAGATACCCAGCTCACTCCGGAGAGTTTTAAAGCAGAAGGCGGCGGTATATTGCAAATTGTCTGCGCCTTGGATGCTGAACGGATCACTGCGCTTGCAAACAGCACACTCGCCGAAGCCAGAAAGCTCCTCGATGGATATGATGTGGAAGTGCGCACTAGAAATTAGGATCCATCGCCAACCTCTTGACTTGGCCGCATAAATAAAAAGGGATTGAAAGCAGCGTGTAGCTGTTCTGAATTTCAAAGAAAGTCGAGAGTTGACCTTTACTCAGAAGCATTGCTTCTTAAAAGGGCCTCAGCACGATCTTTTGTGACCTCGCCGTAATTTTCTCCTCCGAAAGAGAGACCCGACTCGAATGTTTTGTGCCTCCATGACTCGGGCAAAATGATATATCCATGAGCATCATTCGTCAGTCCAAAAATGGAGACCTGCGCATACCCGAGCGCGCTCCCAATTTCTTTTATCTGCCGATCATAAAAACAACTGAGTTCACCGGGAATGGTCACAAAGGCGTGCACATGTTTATTCCTTTGTTTTTTGCTGCAAGTCTACACCGTTGACGCCAAAAATGGCAATTGAAGACCTCTCAACTCTCTCTATGAAGTGAAATATTTTTTTGCGGCATAAAACAGGCGATTAAAACACTAATTATTAATCAGTAACGTAATTTTAAATATCGATTAAATTAAGGTTCGCTGATTGTGTAAAAAACAGCCGTTTTCTATAATCCCATCCTTTCTGTTCAAATAAAATTGAGTAATATCTATGGAATTGATGGTTCAAGATTTTCCGCTGAAAGAAGAGCCGCTGCACCCTGCTCATGTGTTACTGCTGCAGGGCGAAATGTGCCTTTTAAAGAGGGACGAGGCAGGCTTTGCCCTGTTCGAAAAAGCTGCTGAACTCGCTCCGGAAGACAAAGAACTATTCTATAGAGAGGCGCTGTCGCTCCACGAATATGGATCGGAAGAAGGGAGAGAAAAAGCGCTCCTCCTTGCAAGCAAAAAACTTAAAACCGCCATTGCATTGGACCCCGGCTTCTTCGCAGCATGGCATCTTTGGGGCAATGTGCTTGTGAGCTTAGGCAGGGCTTATGAGGAGCACCACTATTTCTTAGACGCGCAAAAAAAATATGAGAGAGCGATCGCCCTCAAAGAACGCCACGCAGAAAACCTCGGCGAGCTTTTCTGGGATTATGGCGTGCTGCTCGTTGAAATTGCCAAAGTGTCCGAAGAGGCCCTCGACCTCCACCTCGCCGTCCAAGCGTTTCAACGCGCGCTCTCCTATCCCTATTTTTTTGACGCGACGTTTTGGAATGATTATGGCAACGCCCAGCTCAACCTCGCCGAACAGATCAACGACACCTCTCTCTTCATCAGAGCGGTCCACTGTTTCAAACAGGCCGTCTCGATCTCCTCAGGAGAAGCGACGAGCTGGATAAACCTCGCCACCGCCGTGGGCCTGCTCTATGATCGAACGCATGACAAAGACCATTTTACTCAAGCAAACGAGTGCTACCGCGTCGCTGCCGAGATGCGCCCCCACGACACCGACCTCTGGCTTGAGTGGGCTGATTTTTTGCTGAGCGCCGGCAGACTGGCCCAAGACCCCAAACAGCTGCGCGCCAGCATTGAAAAATGCCACCGCGCCTACGCCTGCAACCCGGAGCTGCCCCTCGTGATCGCCGTGTGGGCAGAAGCGCTCGCCTTGCTCGGAGAGCTCACTGAAAAGCACGACATCATTTCCGAAGCGCAAAATAAGATCGCTAAAGCCGTCGATCTCGCGGGCGACTCCCCTGACATCTGGTACTCCTACGGCATGTGCCTCAGCTCTTTTGCCAGATATTTCAACGACAACGAATATCACTACCAAGCGATCGAAAAATTTCAGTACAGCCTCTCCATCGACCGCACCTATGATCGGCACTGGCACGCGATCGCCGCATCTTATGTGGAACTCGCGCGGCTCAATGCCGATGCGGCCTGCTATGAGCTCGCCGCAAAATTTTACACCAAGGCGATCGATCTCCGCCCCCGCCCTCTCTACATTTTTGACCACGCCGTCTGCCTCGCCAGATGGGGTGAAATGAACCAAAAGGAGCAGCTCTTAGAGGATGCCGTCGTCCAATTTGAAAAAGCGCTCAGCCTGCAAAAAAATGCCCACTATTTCCATCCCGACTGGCTCTTCCACTACGCCTGTACCCTGGACTCCTTAGGCGATTTCCATGAAGAGGCCTACTACTACGTCAAAGCCATCGAGATGCTCTCCCATGTGCTGATGATCGATCCAGAATATAAAGAAATCCATTACCACATCGGGCTTGCCTTCTTCCACCTCGGTGAGATGAACGGAGAAAAAGAGTATTTTTACAGGGCCGCGCACCACTTCCGTCTGGCTACCAAAGAAGAAGAAGAGAACGACCAGGTCCTCCTCGATTGGGCGGTAGCCCTCATCAACATCGCCGACCACCTCCAGGATTCGCATGAGCGGATCGAGATGTACCGCGACGCCGAGCACAAGATGACCCAATCGGCGCGCATGGGCAACCTGACCGCCTACTACCACCTCGCCTGCCTCTACTCGCTCCTCGAGCAGAACGACAGGGCCTTTGCCTTCATCAAAAAAGCCGATGAGTATGAGTCGCTCCCTCCCATTGAAGAAATTTATGAGGACCAGTGGCTCGACGGCCTCCGCGCCACCGGAGAATTCCAAGAATTTCTTGCCCGCTTAGAAAAGCGGCAAAAATCCCGGCCGTGATTTCCAACGGCCCTTTCCCCTCTTTCCCAAACGTGCCCTTGCCCCATTTTCTTCCCCTTTCCCCTCTTTCCCTTCTTTCCTTCTTCCATGCGTTATCCTCTCTTCTAATTTAATTAATTAATGGGGCACGGGCAAGGGCGCGTTTGGGGAAGAGGTATCAATATATTCTTCCTTTTGATAAAATCCGCTGACGAGCAAATTTAATGTATAGGTCAAATTTTTATGGATAAACGCACTCTCTTGTTCATTGTGGCAGTCGGCCTCTCAATGATCGGTTTCAATTATTGGTTCAGCCCCGCCGAGGATGCGAAAGCCCCTCCTGTCCCTAAAAAAATTGCCCTCACGGCCCCGGCTCCGGCCACCGACGAACAATTTTACATCTTTGAAAACGCCTACCAACAGCTCGTCTTCTCCAATAAAGGGGGCGCGCTCGCAGAGATCAACCTCCCCATCCATTCCGAGCAGCATCCCGGCAGCTCTATCCGCAAGATCGAGGCCGATAGGGAAACAGACACCTACTACCCTCTGCTCCGCAAAGGCGTTGTCGGCAAAGACCCCCGCCATTACGCGTTCACCGTTTTGTCCGATGGCCCCATCATCAATTATCAAGTCAAAAACCAGACGAAGACCTCTATCACCTTTGAATCCGTCGAACCGAACCGCACGATCACCAAAACCTTTTCTTTCCCTGAAAATCAAGAAAAGTCTCCCTATTGCCTCGAACTCGCCGTCCAGATCGAGGGCGACGCGCGCGGCCTAACCCTCACCTCAGGCATCCCCGAGGTGGAGCTCGTCTCCGGAAGTCCCGCTCCCGCGCTCAAGTATCGACTCATACGCAACCAAAAGGCCGTCGTCGAAGCGCTCGACCTCCCCAAAAAAGAAAACAGCCTCTCTTCTGTAGAACCCCTCTGGGTCTGTAATTCCAACGGATTTTTAGGCCTCATCATCCAACCCCTCACCGAGATCGGCACAGGATTTAACACCGTGAACGTCCCCGGAACGCTCGCCCCTTCGCGCCTCGCCCTCGTCAATAAAGACGCAGAAAGCTACGCCGGATACGAAATGCAGCTCCCGCTGATCGCGACCAAAGAACCAATGCGTTTTAACATCTTTGCCGGGCCGTTTGACACCCAGGTTCTCAAAGTGGTCGACACCACCAATGAGGGCGGCTACTCCGCTTCTCAGTCCTCCCAAGGCTGGTTCTCCTTCATTTCAGAGCCGTTCGCCAAGTTGTTATTCGTCCTGATGAACTTTTTCTACAACATCACCCACTCATGGGGCATTTCGATCATCCTACTCACCGCAGCCCTGCGAGTGATGCTCTATCCTCTCAACGCCTGGTCGATCAAGTCGACGATCAAAATGCAGCAGATCTCACCTCAGGTCGCCGCCATCCAGGAGAAGCACAAAAAAGAGCCAAAAAAGGCGCAGCAAGAGATCATGAGCCTCTACCGCGAAAAAGGGGTCAACCCCCTTACCGGCTGTCTTCCCATCCTCATCCAGATGCCGTTTTTGATTGGGATGTTCGATCTGCTCAAGACCACCTTTGAACTCCGCGGAGCCAGCTTTATCCCGGGATGGATCGACAACCTCGCCGCGCCCGATGTCCTCTTCAGCTGGGGCACGCCGATCTTCTTCTTCGGCAGCGATTTCCACCTGCTCCCAATCATCCTCGGCGTCGTGATGTACCTGCAGCAAAAGCTCTCCTCGCCCCTGCCTAAAGATGCGAACCAGCTGACCGATACCCAGCGGCAGCAGAAATTCATGGGCAACATCATGGCGATCGTCTTCACCGTGATGTTCTATAATTTCCCCTCGGGCCTCAACATCTACTGGCTTTCTTCCATGCTGCTCGGTATATTGCAGCAATGGCTGACAACCAAGTCGATGAACAGAAAAGCCGCAACTTAAGAAAAGAATATGCAGGCGTGGGAGCAGTTCCTAAAAGCGCAGGAGGCTCAGCTCGGGGTCGAGACGGTCGCCAAATGGCTCCGCACGCTTGCAGTGCTCCACTTTGACGCCTGCAACCTCTATCTTGAAGCTGCAGATTCTGTGCATGCCCTCTGGTTTGAAGAGCACATCCGCCCTCAGCTGCGCAAAAGCCTCGTCAACAACAACCACCGCCTCATCAAAGTCCACCTCAGCATCGCCCATGACCCAGTCCCCTCTCCACAAAAACCCAAAGAGAAGCACAAACCGGCCCCCTTCACCCTATGTTTCGATGCCCTCGATCCCAGGGCCTCCTTCGAAAATTTTGTCGCTCCCGCAAACTCTATGGCCTATGCATTCTTTCTCGATCTCAAAAAAGAAACCCTCGGCGCCTTCAATCCCGTCTATCTCTACGGCCCCCAGGGCGTCGGCAAGACCCATCTCCTCATGGCAGCCGCCCATGTCCTCAAAGGCCAAGGCTGCAAAGTCCTCTACGTGAAAGCGGAGACCTTCACTGAACATGTGGTCAGCGCTATCCGCGCCAGCGCCATGCAGGAGTTCCGCAAAGCCTACCGCCACGTGGACGTCCTCATCCTCGACGACGTCCATCTCTTTGCCCGCCGCAGCGCCACTCAGGAAGAGTTTTTCCACACCTTCAACGCCCTTCACGGCCTCGGCCGCCAAATCCTCCTCAGCAGCGAGGTCCCTCCCGAAACTCTCCAAGAAGTTGAGCCCCGCCTCATCAGCCGCTTTGAATGGGGTCTCACCCTATCCCTTGAAAAACTCGAGACCGCGGGCCTCTCCCAAGTTCTTCGCCAGCATCTCCACACGCTGAAGTTTCCATTAAGCGATGCCCTCATGCAGCTCCTCCTAGATAGCTTGGGAAACAATCCCGTCTTGCTCCACCAAGCCGCGCGCGCCCTCGCCGAACGGTGCCGCTTTACAAAAACACCACCCTCCGCGCTGACCTCTGAAAGCATGAAAACCGTCCTCGAAGACTTTCTCGAGGAGGAGAAGCGGCTTGCCCTCAATCCCCAAAAAATCCTCACCGCCGTCGCCGCCTACTACGGCGTCAAAGTCGCCGACATCTTGGGAAAATCGCAAACCAAAGAGTGCAGCGTCCCCCGCCAGGTAGCCATGCACCTCTGCCGCCAAAAGCTAGAGCTCCCCTACCTCAAGATCGGGGCCCTCTTTTCCCGCGATCACTCTACTGTGATGACCGCTGTCAAACACATTGAAAAAAAGATTATAGACCAAGATCCCCAGCTCTCCGCAGCTCTTGCCGAGATCCAGAAAGAGATTCTGATGCGTCCTTAAAAAGCCATGGCATCGCTTTGCTCGCCACGGCCTTGCAAGGAAGCTATTTTTCATGTGAAGAGATCTGCGATTAATTATTATCAACCTTAGGTTAATTTTAATCCATTGACAGTCAGTATGTTGTGAAAAGTGAAATAATTTAAATCGTATTTGACATTAAAGGCAATTTTATATACAATAGTATGTATTAATGTAAAAACAATTAATTATAAAAAGAGGTTTTATGACAGCATTTATTGAAAATTTTAGTAATGCGTTTGGTCATCTCCATGATAAAATAGTCGGCGCTAACCCTACCCCTCATACAACCAAAGTTGCCGAAGCAGCCAAAAAACCCATTGCTAATGGAGGAGAGGCCGCAGCCGCAGCCAAAGCCGAACCAAAGAAGCCGGAAACTACTGCAGCGCAGCCTCAAACTGGGACAGGGGTGAGAAGACGCAATCCTCCTAAACCTGAGGCTGAAAGTACGACAACCCCTACCCCTATTCCTGCACCCTCTCCAACACCGGCGCCGGCGCCGGTAGATCCGGCACAAGCCGACCTGATCAATCAAGCGCGAGCAGACCTAGCTCCTTCCTCGCAACCTCGCAGTTCCTTAAGCTTAGCCCTCTTGATCACCGGCGAACTGTTAAAGAGAGCGGGATCTGCCGTGGTTAAAACAGCCTCTTTGGGCAAAGCTATTCTGACCTCCGCCTATCAAAATACAGGAATGGGAACATTGGGATCCACGGTCGGTGGGGTCTCCGCCTACCTCGTTGCTAACCCAAGGCTCATTCGAGAACTGCTCAGCTACTTGCCTGTTAGACATGCGGCTGTTGGAAGGGCTATTGAAACTGCGATCACGACAGCGGGTCCGATCCTCGGATGCACATCTGAAAACTCCCTGATGGCCTCTGCCGGCGGCGCTGCCGTAGGCTTCATCGCTTTAAAAGTTGCACCGGCCATTTATAAACAGGTGAACGAATATCGTGACGAAAGGAACAGAGAATTGCCTGCTTCCCTTACAAAATATGGCTTAGTTAAAAGCGACCTGACCGCTGCACTGGCTCATAAAATAGGCAACCTGGCTGATAAGAAAAGGCAAGAGGCTTACGGAAAAGCATTGGGAGGGCTTAAAAAAGGAAATCTTCTGACCCCAGTTAATATCGCTGCTGTCATCGCTTCAAAAAACCCAGTGGCTCTAGCAAATATTTTCGTCCTTCTTCAAGCAGCTAAGTTTCCGCTGACAGATCTGGAAAACTCTAAGGCTCCTTCCTTGCTCACTCAATCTGCAGAACATTTGGAAAACCTGGCGGAAGCTTTAAAAAGCCTGAAAGAGAATGAGTTGCTGAAACATGTTTTAACCTTATTAGAAGGGGCGATCTTCACTGCAAAAAATCCTCTCCTTCTCGCAAAAGCGATCATCGCCCTCTGCGCAGGAAACCACGCCGGTGAAGGTGATCATTATAAACAGATTCTTAATCAATTGCAGACCTCGGTGTCTCCGGCTCTTGTAACGGCTTTAGAAACGCTCCAAACGACCCGTACAAGCCCTGAGGCCCTGGATGCGCTTTTTGCTTCAGAGAACCCGGCTGCCCTTGCCAACATCTTCCTCGTCTTGAAGAAAGCCGGCTTTCTTCTTGCGCCGGTGCTGAAGAATAAACATATCTGCGACCGCGGCCGCGCAACGGCCGCCCAATTAGAAATGCTTGCCGGAACGTTCGCGATCATCCAGAAAAATGCTCCTAACAAGGAAGCGCTGGAGATCTATTTAAAAGCAATCCTCGCCTCTAACAAGCCCGCAATTCTAGCTCAATCAACCGCAATGCTTCTCATAAGAATTGATTTGAACAGGGAACAATTTGCCACCTTGGTTAAATTCCAAGACGAGCTATGTAAAATCGTCGTTCTCTTAGAGCGCGCGGGCATCCTCGACGATGACACTTATAAGGCCGTCCTAGCGGCTGAAGATCCCCAGGCTGAAGCCCAAAAGCGAGTCGACCTTGAAACCCAACAGAAGACGCTCCGGCACGTTGCGGCAAAAGTCCTAGCGGAAGAGAAAATCTTAGACGCCGTCAACTTTGAAATGACCCAACGCTCTGCTAATCCCGAGAGGATGGCAAGGGCCTTAGTAACGCTTAATGGCTTGCTCTTGAACGAAAATACCCGAGCCGAGTTGGAACGCTTAGATCAAGATCCCCGCTATTCAGATCCTGAGCTGTTTGACGAATGCGTTAAAGAGATTGGTGCTATCGAGCTTGAGAGAGCTAGATAGGCCTTCTAGGGGCAGCGCCGCGGCTGCCCTAATTCTTACATCTATCAAGTAAATATTTTAATTTAACTTATATTTCCCATTCAAGTTTGTTTAAAAAGTAAAATACCGTTGACATTAACTAGATATTAAATATATAATGGTGATTAAGAAATATTAAGTTAGCATAGTATAAATAAAATAATTAAAAAGAGGTTTATATGTCATCATTTAGTTCATTATTAGGCAGCGTCCATGATTACGCAACAGGCACCGGTTCGGCCCAAGGGACAATCAAAGCTGAGCCTAAAGCCCCGTCGTACAGTATTTTCGCGGAAGGCACCCCCCAGCACCTGGCCCTCCAGCGAGCTGCGGAAGCGGCACTCGCCGAGCGAACTAAAGCAGTTGCAGTCATTCCTCCTGCCGCCCCGGCCCCCGTTAGCTCTGCCGTGCAAGTCCAACCTCCTGTAGATGGTCAACCCGGAATTGCTCTAGGAGAGGCCTTCCTCGAACTCTCTTATAACATGTTCCTGGGCGCTCGTTCTTACTGCGTCTATTTGTTGAGCAATCCTGTTATGGCGCTCACAACAGGGACAGCAGTGGCAGGTGCAGCCCTCGGATACAGCGCTTCAGAAAGCTACATGGGACCTTTAGCCGGTTTTATCGGAGGACTCCTCCTCCCAAAAATTAGCACAGCGGTATATGCAGCGCTCCCTTCCGCAGAATCTGTCCGCAAGAAAATGAGACGCCCCAAGGCCCTGCCGCCCATTCCGGCGCCTAGAGCAATTACGATGGATCCGAACATGGCTGCAGTTGTGCACCAATTGACAAATGCCGGTCTCGATAGCAACGACCTGGCCCTCATCAACCTCCAAGAGGTGACGAATAAAATGATGATTTCAACACCTCAGTACCAAAATTGTCTAGTGACTGCCTTGGCCGAACTCAAACTCAGGGGCGTATTGACTGCAGCAAATGCGCAAGCGCTCCTCAGTTCAAATATTCCGGCAACCCTAGCGATCGCGATGGCAGAGCGTCCTCAAGCATTCGCGTCTTCTCAAGCCCGCGAAGTTCTGAGCGCATCTGACAACCCCGGAGCGCTGGCACGCGTGATCCCGCTGCTGACTGAGGCAGGCTTGAATGCCCAAGACCTCGCTCAAATTGACCTTCCGGAGTGGATGTACAAAGTGCCCGGTTGCACGCCTGAGCATATCGCAGCTCTTGTGTCCGCCCTTAAAGAACTTAAAAAAGTGAACCTTGTCACTAAGGATTATGCCAAAGCGATTGTTAATGCATGCTTTCCGCATGAGCTGGCGCTTGCGATCGTAAAGCAACCCAACGCATTCCTTATAAGGTCCCATCGAGAAGCCATTTTCTTATCTCCAAAACCCCAACAGTTGGCGTATATCATTTCTCTCCTTAAGGAAGCGGGGTTGATAGAGAAAAACAATAACTTGACTACAGCAGCAACGCTGGACACGGAATCGCTCAAGACAATTGTCCACGTTCTAGCTTTAAACCAAATCCTGCATGATGATAGTTTTAACCTGGTGAAGAGGTCGAAAGATGTGCCCGGTCTGGCTAAGGCATTAGCCGGCCTGAATGCGGCAGGTCTTTTACAGAATGAGGGGACGGTCCTTGGTAGAAAACTAGGCCTCCTTGAGCCAACCGTACCGACAGGCACCGTCGTCAACGGAGAATGCTTCCTTACCGTCATGAATGCTACAAACCCTGCCTCACTAGCTGGCGGGTTGATCGCGCTCAAAAATGCTAAACTTTTGAGCGTCCGAGAAAACTTTGATGCCGTGAGACTTTCAAGGGATCCCCATGGGACGGGAAGAGCTCTTGCTGCACTTGAAGCGGCCCAGCTTTCCCTTATAACGAAGGCTGAATCTGCTGCCCTTGAAGCGGCCAAACTTCTCTCTTCAACAAAAGCGGAATTTGATGCCGTCAGAAAACATAGGAACCCGCGAGCGCTGGCAGACGTGATGGAAATCCTCAATGCGGTGCAGCTGCTCACTAGAACGACTTTTAATCAATTAATCTCATTCGGAGGCAATTTAGGAGAACTGGCACGCGGGCTCAAACGACTCCAAGAGGGGGGGTTTGTTCCTTCACCACAAGCATTGCGGTTCCTCATTAGCTCGCAAAACCCGCTAGCTTTGGCGACAATCTTCCGAATCATCAAAGAGGCGAACCTACAAGACCTCGAAGACAGCAACGTACTCCTTGTTACCGCGCCCAACTTCACTTCTTTTCATACGCTTACAAATCTAGCAGTGGCTCTGAGAAAGCTCCAAGAATCTGGAGTCATCGTCAATCTCAAAGAGCTTGTGAAAAGACGTAAAGCAAGTCTCAACGACGAATCCACAAGGGAATCCATCAGGCAAATGGATAAGACATTAATGAATGTCATCTGCTCTGGCAATCCTCTGGTCAAAGCAGAAGAGTTTATCTCTGCTCACAAATTGGCTAATGCGGGTAATCCTGCAGCTGCGGTTGCAAACCAGAACGAACAAGAAGCTGCTGAGAGAGCACGAAGGGACAGACTTGCGGCTGCAGCGAGTGCTGCGAACCAACAGCTAGCGCAGTTCGGTCTCGCGGATGCCAAGGATATAGCTGCAGTGGACAACGCTCTGAACCCAAGAGACATGTCCTTTGCTTTACTTCGCCTCAAGGAGCACGGTCAGCTTAACGATCAGACTAGAGAAGCTCTGATCAGCGCGGACAAGAACGAAGAGACCCAGGACCTCGTACGCTTTGCCGACCTATTGGTTCTATAAGCTGACCCGGTCTAAGAAGTCCAAGAGACTAAAAACCGGCCGCCGCAAGGCAGCCGGTTTTTTTATTGCCTCAAATCTTGAGGTAGGGCTGTTTGCCGTGCGGGTGCTGGGGAGGCTTATGCTGGCCCTGGCCGCCTGCGTCGCCGCCGGAAGGTTCTTCGCGTCCTTCCACAATGTTTTTCGCTTTCTTGCGCCATTTCTCGACAGATTCTACGAACACAGGTGCAAAACGTCTGAGCGCAGAAGCATCAGTGCCGACACCCATCTCGAGCACACAGTGCATAAGGATTAGCTCTTCCGCAAGGGCCACACCGACGCCGCCGCCTGCCATTTGGCCGCCGAGCATCGAACCTTCGAGCAGGTGCTCGAAAAGCTTCAAGCGGGTTCTGTCGTCTTTGGGAAGTCCGTCGAGGATCGGGGAATAGAGATAGAGCCTGTCTGAGTTGGGCTCGTACGTGAGGTGCAATGAAAAGGTATTGTCAATACCCAGAATGCAGGTATGATTTTCATCAAAAGCCAACCCCTCGAGATTAAGCTCCTTTCCAAACTCTTTTAGGTTCGCTTTAGCATTTTCCAGTGACATGTTAAGATTCCTCCCTCTTTTTTTTATGTGTCCGCTTTATGAGCCTTTCCCGATGTCTCTTCGAAGATCTCCAGATCGCAGCAACTCTTAAGAAGTTACCCATTTATAGGAAAAAATAGCAACAGAAAAGATTTCATCCGTCCTCCGGCGGAAACCCGGCCTTAAGGCCGGGGTTCACGCGGGAGGGAGAGGAAAGGGGGAAAAGGGAGAGGAAGAGAAAGAGGAAGATCGGGCATGGGCACGTTTGGGAAGGAAAGAAGGGACATAAAGTCTTTCTTTCTTTTCGTGCCCCTTCCCTTGCCCGATCTTCCCCCTCTCTCTTCTTTCCTAATTCTTCCCGATTGCTGTAAATAATTTATTTTAGTAGAGATGAGGGGTATGACTTATACGACGGAAAAAGGCTCCCCTCTGCCTTTGGGGATTTCAAAGCGTGCAGGGGAAGTTAACTTTTCTCTCTTTTCTGAGCACGCGACAGAGGTCCGCTTGTGCCTCTTTTCTTTAGGTGCCGAGACCCCATTTTTTGAGGCCCCTCTATTCCAGACGGGGTTTTTATGGCACTTAGGGGTCCATGGGCTGCCGGAAGAGGGGCAGATTGAATACGGCTACCGCGTGGAAGGGCCGAACGATCCCCAAAAGAGGCAGCTCTACGATGCCTCGAAAGTCCTCCTAGACCCCTATGCGAAAGAGATGAACACTCTGCACATTTGGGGCAAGGAGGAGTACTCCCCGCGGGGGAAGGTGGCCTTTCCGCCGCCCTTCGACTGGGAAAATACCCTGCCTCCGCGCATTGCGATGGAAAATCTTGTCATCTATGAAATGCACGTGCGAGGGCTGACCATCGACCCGTCGAGCCTTTCCGCCCATCCCGGGATGTTCCTCGGAATTCTTGATAAAATCCCCCACTTCTTAAAGCTCGGCATCAATGCTATTGAGCTCATGCCCATCCATGAGTTCAATGAGTCTGAATCGCCGCAAAAAAATTACTGGGGCTACTCGACGGTGAATTTTTTCAGCCCGATGAACAGGTACGCCAAGGCCTCTGCTCTCCAAGAATTTAAAACGATGGTGCGGGAGCTGCACAAACACAAGATCGAGGTGTTCCTCGACGTGGTCTACAACCATACGGCTGAAGGAGCTCCGGGAAAGGGGCCTACTTACTCGCTGCGCGGCATTGACAATCAAGTCTACTACTTGGAGAAGGACTTTTCCGGCTGCGGCAATACGATGAACGCCAACCATCCGGTCGCGGCACGCATGATCATTGATTCTCTGCATTATTGGGTCAAGGAGATGCATGTCGACGGGTTCCGGTTCGACCTAGCCTCGGCCCTCACCCGCGACGAACAGGGGCAGCCTTTGAGGGAACCGCCTCTTATCGAAGCGATCACCTACGATCCCACCTTATGCGACGTCAAGCTGATCGCCGAGGCATGGGATGCGCATGGCCTCTATCAAGTGGGATCTTTTCCCGCTTGGGGGCGCTGGGCGGAATGGAATGGAAAATATCGGGATGTGGTCCGCAGATTTATCAAGGGAACGGACGGCCAGGTGGGAGAGTTTGCCCGCGTCCTCTGCGGTTCTGAAGATCTCTACGGGGAGACACGCGATCCTTACCACAGCATCAACTTCATCACAGCGCACGACGGATTTACCTTAAGAGATCTCGTGAGCTATCAAGAGAAGCACAATGAGGCCAATGGGGAAGAAAACCGCGATGGGGCGAACAATAACGAAAGTTGGAACTGCGGGGTCGAAGGAGAGACGCACAATCACCAGATCGTGCAACTGAGGGAGCAGCAGATGCGCAATTTTCATGCAGCCCTGATGATCTCTCTCGGAATCCCCATGATTCTTATGGGCGATGAATACGGCCACACGCGCGGCGGCAATAACAATACTTGGTGCCAGGACAATGCGCTCAACTGGTTTTTGTGGAAAGAACTTGACCGGGCCTCCGCTTTTTTTCGCTTCTACACCTTGATGATCGCCTTCCGCCATCGGCATGCCGCGCTGCGCCGCACGACTTTCTATACACTTAAAGACATCGCCTGGCACGGCCATGAGCCGCTGCAACCCAATTGGGGCCCTGAGAGTAGATTCATCGCCTTTTCCCATGACAACCTCTATATCGCCTTCAACGCCCATTTTGACAAGGCCCCTCTGCACCTCCCCCATCCTCCTCCCCATAAAAAGTGGTACCGGGTCGTCGACACTGCCCTCAAGCCCCCTGAGGACATCCTTGAAGAGCCCGCCCTTCATGCTCCCCTGAAGCACACCTACAATATGGCTCCCCACTCAGCCTTCATCGCAGAAGCCTACTGAAAAGGAGGGGCACGGGCACGTTAGGGAGGGAATATGGGAGAGCAGTATCTCTACGAGCTATCGCACAAGGAGCGGGCGTACAATGACAGCGAATTTGCGAAGCCGATCAGCTACGAACTGGCCAAATATTTGTTAATTTAGGAGGGTGTATGATCAGAAAACTTCCGGGAGGCGGCTACCGCCTCTATTCCCGCACAAAAAATCCTAAGACCGGAAAGCGGAGAAACTTAGGAACCTTCACCACGCGAGAGGCTGCTGTGCAGCATGAAAAGGAGGTTCAGTTT
>JABDEH010000027.1 GCA_013287215.1 Chlamydiota bacterium | reverse complement strand
AACGATATGCCCCACTACTACCAACAATCCGACTGCCTCGTCATCCCCTCCTTTTACGACCCGTTCGCCAATGTCACCCTCGAAGCGCTTGCCATGGGACTCTATGTCGTCTCATCCAAGAGCAATGGCGGCCACGAAATTTTGACCCCGGAGAACGGCGCTGTCATCGAAAGCCTGACCGACCCCGCCTCCGTTGCCGCCGCCCTGCAGCAGGCCCTTAGCCGCCCCAAAACACCCGCCCGCGCCAAGGCCATCCGCGACTCCGTCCAACACCTCGACTTTGCCCGGCAGCTCAGCGTGCTCACCCAACTATGAAGTACATTCTCATCCGCGCCCTCACCTTGCCCTTCGCCTATCTCCCCTACCCGGCCATCCATGCCGCCGGCAGAGGGCTCGGCACACTCTGTTACCACCTATTCCCCACCTTCAGAAAACGGACGCTGAGCAACCTCTCCCTCTCCAACCTGCACCTCTCCGAAAAGGAGCTTAAAACAACCGCCCGCAGATCCTTCCAAAACCTCCTCATCACCTGCTGCGAGTACCCCAAGCTGGACAAAGAGACCGACATTCACCGGATCGCCACCTGCGACAATCCCGATGAAGCGAGCGCCCTCCTCAAACAAGGCAAAGGGCTCATCTTTTTCTGCGGCCACCAGGCCAACTGGGAACTCCTCTTCCTCGAAGGGACCTCGCGCATGCCCGGCGTCGCCGTCGGCCGCCCCATCAAAAACAAAGCCCTCTACGACTGGATCCTCTCCATCCGCGAGAAATTTGGCGGCGCCATCCTCACTCCCCAAAACGCCATCAAAGAGGGGCTGCGCGCGCTAAAAAAAGGACTCTTCCTCGGCGTCGTCGGCGACCAAGGCATGCCCAACAGCGGCTACTCCTCACCCTTCCTCGGCAGACGCGCCTGGACCTCTCCCATGCCCGCGCTCCTCTCCTACCGCACCGGCGCTCCCCTCATCACCGCCACCACCCACCGCGAAAACGGCCGCTATCGGATCCACTACTCACCGCCGATCTTTCCCAACCAGGAAGCGCCCCAAACCGAAGAGATCGACCGGATGATGCGCCATGCCCTCGCCTACCTTGAGCAAGACATCGCGCAGCATCCCGACCAGTGGCTCTGGCAGCATAACCGCTGGAAGCAGCAGACCGCAGACCGACTCAAGCGCCCCTTCCGGCAAGAAGCGATCTATATCGTGCTCCCCGACGACCCCGAGCTGTTTAAACATCTCCCCAGCTTACGCAAAATCTATCCGTACGAGTTCCTCACCCTCATGGTCCCCGAGTCTTGCAAAAATGCCGTCCACCTCGAAGACGCAGAAATCCTCACCTACACAACACTTCCCGAGACACTGCTGCGCGACTACCGCTTTAAACTCGTCTTCGACTTCGCCGGCTACAAGCCGCTGCGCCGCCACTTCCTCAAGCTCAGCGCCTTCAACGTGTTCACTCTTGATGACCTGAAGGCCCTTGCCCCCGACGCGAAAGATTATTCAGAACTTTTCACCACAGCAATGATGAGAGAACATGCCTGAGAGCCGTTATTTTTTAGACAGCCCCTTCAAGCCGCACGCCAAAGCCACCCTGGAAGACGAGGAGTTTCATCACTTGAGCCGTGTGATGCGCGGAAATGTTGGAGATGAGATAGAGCTCGTGAATGGACAAGGGCAGCTCGCGACGGCGCGCATTGAAAAGATCGACAAGCGGGAAGCCCAGCTCGCTATCATGAACGTCGCCACACACACCAGGTCCTGGCCCCCGCTCATTTTAGCCCAGGCGATCCCCCGCCTAAACCGGCTTGAATTCATCCTAGAAAAAGGGACCGAGCTCGGCGTGAGTGAATTTTGGCTATTCCCCGGGAAGCATTCTGAAAAGGAGAGCTTCTCCCAGCAGCAGCAGAGGCGGATGCGCATGCTGATCATCGCCGCCATGAAACAGTGCGGCAGGTTCGATCTGCCCAAGATTGAGATGAAGACCCTGCAGGAGTGCAGGGCTGACGGAGAAGCGCAGACTTTTTATGGAGATGTTCGGGAAGGAAGGCCTCAGCTGCCCGTGTTGGACCCGAAGAGGCCGATCATTTTTTATGTAGGCCCCGAGGCGGGGTTCCATGCAGACGAGGTGGAGATGTTGGAAAGTTACGCCGTGGGAGTGAGCCTGCATCCCAACATCTTGAGAGTGGATACCGCGGCCATTGCGGCCTTATCTCAGCTATCCTTAAGAATCGGATTTTAACCACCGAGCACAGAGAAATTAGACCAAAGCCCAGTCGCATGCCTCGAGGACTTGTCTGTTCATGTAGGAGGTGACCCTTGCGCCTTCATACAAGTGCACAAAGTGGTCATCGTTCCAAGTTATTGTTCTTGATACCGCAACAATTTCTCCGTCGCATAGTATTTCTTGCAAGCCTATGTCATCTCCATTAATACGTGTTTCTATCCTTACTCCACCGGGATAAGTTGCCGTGTGGAAATGCACACCGTCCCGACCTTCTATCCAAACCTGATTTGTTTCCACTGACACTGAATAATTATTTGTGTCCGCATAATTGGCCGCCGGCATGAATGACAATTTTGCGGTGGTTTTCGTTGCCACGTTGCCGATCATTGTTTTTAGTTTGGACATCCACGGCACGTTGTCCATCTGAACTCTAGCTTGGTTGCCGCGAATGAGCGCCATGACGAGATGGGCCGCCCCTTCCAGATGATTTCCTTTTTTAAATTCCTGATGTGAGTGATACGCTCCCAATACAACCTGAATGGCGAGAGACGCTACCGCCAGTTCTAGTCCTCCATTCAAAAGTAAAGCTATATACAGGGAGTTGTTAAGAATATTCGCACAGTTTAAGGCTGCTTTGTCATAGGCGCCCTCTTGCAGGTTCGTGAGCAAAAGCTTAAGCTCCACAAAGATATCTTGGGCCGTGGTGATCAACATTCCCACTGGGTGGGCAAATACCGTTCCTGCAACAGCGATCACAGCGATGGATGTCTGCACAAGTTGATAGGCAATCTGGTCCATGTCATCTCGTTGTATAGAGGCAAGGAGCTCGGAGCCGCAGGACAGGACCCGCAATCCACCCAATGCAAGAGACAGTGGAAAGCTTAAAGGTTTATACAAAGAAATGAACGGAAGAGCGATGAAGCCGACGCGCTGAGCTTCCTGTAGCCACGTCTTTTCGACGGTCTGTTCGGCTTCCGGGATATCGTTTCTGTATTCTCGATGATAATAAAACGGTTCTACATTACCTGAATTAACTGTATTAACTGTATTAACTGACACGCTTACCTCCTGAATAAGTTTTTCCAGGAGATTTTACAGTTTTATTCAATAAATGTTAAGATTAATCTATGTTTTTAACTGGTTTTGTATTAAAAAAGTAATTAACAATGCTTGCGTTTGTTTTTAACTTGGCATCTATAATTCATAACAACTTTATAATGAGTAGCTAAAAGCATCGAACCATGGCCGTCATCTATAAGGGATTAACGCAGAGTCGCGGAACCGCAAAGACTCTGGCGAGAGTTTCCACCGTGTCTTGGCGTCTCCGCGGCTTTGCGTTTAGACCTACCCCTACCCTCCAAGAATCTCCCCGGATGCATAGAACCAACGCCCATTCTTTTTGATAAACAGGCTCTTTTCTCTAAACGTAGCGTCGACATCCCCTTGCTTCAAATACGCCGTAAAGGTGACCATCGCCAGATCCTTTTCCTCGACAACTTCTTCGATGTGCAGTCCGGTAAATTGCATGTCACGACAAAATTGCAGGATTTCCTCTCTCCACGCGCGCTGATCCGCCTGATAGGCAGGATTCGAGGGATGGGTTGTTTGCATGATGTAATCGGCAAGGTGCAGCGCATAGGCAGAGCAGCGGCTCCGCATGAGAAGCTCTGCGTTTTTCCGGAAGCGCCCCATCATGGTAGGGCTGGCAGCATGTCGAGTAAAGCAGGCCGCTGCGGCAGGGACATAGAAGAGATTTTCTCATATGATCAAAAGATACAAGAAAAGAAGGAAAAACTTCCAGGAAATCGACTTGCTTTATAACACACTCCTCAGATAATATTCTCATCCAAAATCAGTTAAGGAGAAAAACCAATGAACGCTTTAACATATCTTGCAAACACAGGCGTTTGGCTATTTAACTCTGCCGCGTCCTTTATCAATCCTCCCATGATTCCCTTCTTTGATATGAGCGAGAGTCAATTTCAGAAAACGGCAGCAAAAATGGACAAGGTGCAAAACGGTGATATAGACCACATCTTAAATCGCAGCATCAATCCAAATTATGAAATCCCCACGCCTGCGATCCTGCGTTTAAAAGAATCAGGGATCATGGATGGAAACAGCAACGTAGATCCCCAGGTAGTCAAAATAGTAGAAACGCTTGAGCTGGCTTCATTCCATGTGCTAGAAGGAGGCGGTGTGGGCCCTAAAACCGCTAAGGCCAACGCGAACCGCATCAGGAAACAGCCGGATCTCGCTTATGCCGAAGATCGATTTAACGACGCGAAAGAATTGGAACGGAAATTGGACATCGCAGATAGGCAGGCTGACGCTCATAACGTACGATCCTACCGAGAACTTACCCTCTTTCGATCCAAAAACAGGGAAACGAACCTTTAGTTAAAATTCCTCTTAAAAAACTAATCTGGGAGACTTTGATGAACGCCTTAGGCCACTACCTATCTGAAATCGTTAGCTCGACTGCATCCTTGTTAAATCCGCCCGAGCCGTCCACGATGCCTAAAACGCTGTATTTGGAAACAGCCGCCAAGCTGGAAAGGTTGCAGGAAGGCGATAGAGGCCACCTCTTGCAGCGCAGCATGGATCCAAACTACATCATCCCCGAAGCCGTGGTCCTACGTCTTACTGAGTGCGCACTGATGGAGGGGAAGACGGGGAAAATTGATCCCGCAGCGCTCAAAGTCGCAGAACATATTGAGCTCACGTTGTTTCATAAGGAAGGGGAAGGAAGAGTTGCTGCGCGCATTGCTGAGAAGTCAGCCCATAATTTTCGTATTCAGGGAGACATGTACATTTTTTGGGGTCGCAAAAGAGATGCGGAAGAATGCTACGAAGTGGCAAAAATTTATGATGAGAGGGCTGAAACTCAATACATACGAACCTACGCCGAGCTCGCAGCTTATCGCGCACGTAAAATTAAAGCGGCAAGCGACCCCTCCCTCTCTGTACAAGAAGAAGACGGTTGCGAAAGTGAGTAATGCGCTCCCTACCAATGCGAAGCCGATGAATTCTAGGGGCTACTTTTGATCCCAAGAACCGTTAAATATGTATAGAAAATAGCATTTTTCTATACACAAGCTAATGCTCAACGTTGGTTAGTTAGCAGCAGCACAAGCGCATTCCCTATTGAACTTGTATTAGCCTCCAATACTAGGATCGTTTGGAATGATGTGAAATGGCGGCTGTATTTGATCGTACAGATGAGAAACCTGAGGTTGTAACATTGAATTGCCCCCTGTTGCCAAAGACATGAATTCACCCATCCCCCCACACAGCAAGAAAGCCAAGCTTATTTCCAATACAATCAGCAATACCACAAACCCAACGGCAAGGCCGCTGACCCTAACTAGAACAGACAAAAGATGGGCCAAAGCAGTTCCTATGAAACCTATAACTGCTGGGGATCTTCGGGAAACATGCTCACTAGCCGCATAGATTTTATCGCTTAATTTACTGGCCTTTTTGTCCAAATAACTAGATGGAAACAGAACAATTTTTACCGCTTTTTGATCAAACGATAAATTAACGCCCGGTGGGGTTCTAAAAGGGATCGATTGGGACAACTTATTTTTAACCCAATTTGAAGCAGCTTGCGTCCGCGCTGGAGCAGCCTGGAAGGTAGACAGTGCCCGAACTGGTGCAGCCTTGAAAGCTGCTTGGACTCCTCCGTTACTCAGCGGGTGTCCTAGAAGTGGTGTGCGCTCATTTATCGGGATCATAAAACCTCTCTTTTTTAATTAATTATTAAGTCAACAAAGTTTGCACAAGCCCGGGAACCATCAACTGCCCCAGGACGCAAGGCATGTAGCTATATCATCCCGTTAGGGAATGTAAGTATATCTAGAGCGATACTTCCGATCATCTCCCCGACTTGAAATGCCGTGTCAACTGACACTAGGGGCTTTGAGCGAAGAAGGATTGCTTCAGCAGTTTGCAGGGGATTTTGAGAACGGGTAACTGCTAGGAAGTTTTCTCGCTTCCTCAAGAGGCCGCGTTCTGCGAGTCTCGCCAAACTGTGTCCCATCATTTGTGGATTTGTATGCTGGATCACAGCCTGAAAGCATTCCCCGTTTTTCGTGGGGCCGCTGCCTGTGAGTCCGTCTAAAAGACCTTGCTTCTTTGAAAAGAGGCCGCCGTCATTGGGTTTCAAAAGCTGGGCCTCGGCAAGTGTATCCAGGCCTACTGCAAGAGCATAAAAATTACGAGAGATTTTGACTTGCTTAACGGTCGTTTCTCCGAGGATGTTGTGCTGGACAAGAATTTTCAGGACACGCACGAAAGCTTCCAGATCCGCAACTGTCGTTGTGAACGTGAAATTGTTATCTTTATCCAGAATGGATGCTGTCATCAAAAGGGAAAAGGCTTCTGCAAGCATTTGAGGGTTTGCTGAGGCGATCAAAGCGGCTCTGTACTGACCTGGAAAGAAGAGCGTCGGGTGCGTCCCTATCACTTGTGCGAGTTCTAGAGGGGCTTTTGCGGCAATCGTCGCTGCCGCGTTCTCTTTGTTCAGACAATTCATACTTTTGAGTGTAGCTAAAGCGCTCACGAGATTTTTTCGGGCATTGTCGCTTAAAGGAGCCATCTTATGGGTCAGCGCGCTCATGTCGATGAATTGTAAGTCGAGATCCTTGAGACCGGCATCTTGTAGAAGTTTTACGAATAGGGGTTGCAGACGCGCAGAATGAGCAAAAGATTGAAGGACAAACCCGACTAGCCCCCCGAGTGCGGCGATATAGGCATTGGACGAAGCATAATAGGCAACCGCTCCGATGGCAACTGCAGGGAGGGTTCCCGCGGGAATACTTTGATATAAAGAGATGGCCCTTTCGGTGAAAGAGCTAGTTTGCGATGAAATCGAGGTTGCGGCTGGAACTGCTTGGGCCGTCCCGGCTCTCAGATTGACGTTGTAAAAGTCATCGGGTTGAAGGGAATCTGAAGCTTCTTGGAAGCTAAAGCTATTTGATAATGGCACGGTTGACATAAACGTCTCCTTTTTAAATTAATTATATTATTCAAGCAGTTCTTTTTGATTTTACAATATAGATTATATCACAATAAACGTTTTAATATCAATTAAGATTGTTTTTATTTAATTTGACGCAAGTCGCTTATAATAAAAGAATAGCAGCGGATTGTCAAAACATCAGAGGCAATTGCTCCAAGGTTCATTCCTCGATTGGCGCCTTTTGAGCCTCTGAATATGTATAGAAAACGCCTCTTTTCTATACATCTTTTCCGAATATGTATAGAAAATGGCACTTTTCTATACACGTTTTCCGGATATGTATATTTTCTATACATGTTTTCCGGATCTGTATAGAAAATGGCACTTTTCTATACATATTTCCAGACATGCACCGAAAAAATTATACTTTATTTGCCTTGCTTAACAACGCAACCAATTGATTATTAATATAATAGACTTCACGACCCAGTTTAATCTTGTTCATCAGCCCGATGCGGGCGAGTTCGTTTAGATAACGGGTAGCTGTGATCCGTCCCAAACGCAATTCCCTTTCGACGAAGGAAGGTTTTGTGTAGGGATGGCTAAAAATGAGATTCAGCAAATCTTGGCTATAGATTTTGGGCAGCTCATCGCGTATCTTGTGTTTGTGATGTTGCATTAGGCTTTTAATTTCCAGTATCAAACGAGTGGTCTGACGCGAGGTAGTCTCTATCCCCTCCAGCATATAATTGATCCATTCTTCCCAGGCATGATTAGTGCGAACGAGCTGCAATAGTCTGTAATACTCGCTTTTGTTTTGATTGATAAAACGAGAAAGATAAAGGATGGGTCTATCCAGCAAACCGCATTTGACCAGGTAGAGAATATTGATAATACGCCCTGTTCGACCATTACCGTCATAAAAAGGGTGAATGCTCTCGAACTGATGATGGATAACCGCCATTTTAATCAATGAATCCACGTTGCTTAAGTTGTCATCATTCATGAACTTCTCTAGATTGTTCATCAACAATACAATCTGTCCAGTATCTTGGGGAGGTGTATAGATGATTTCTCCGGTCAGATCACTCTTTAATTCTGTTCCAGGAAGTTTACGGAACCCTGCACTATTTTCTTCCAAAGTTGCCTGGATATTTAAAATGTTACTATTGATGAGAAGCCCGCTTTTTTTTTACTTCTTTATATCCAATATTCAGCGCCGAAACATAACTGTACACCTCTTTGGAGGCTGACGTAGTAAACTGCTTTGCAAATACATCGCTCTTGTAAAGTTCGTCATGTGTAGTAATGATATTTTCAATTGCAGAGCTGTCTTTGGCTTCCTGTAGGGAAAGCGTATTAATCAAAATGTTTTCGTTAGGGATGATCCCCGTCACTCCTTTCAATTCTGCCAGAGCTCGATGGACCCCTGTGAGTTTTTTCAGGACAGGCTTTGTTTCCAGGTCCATAGGAAGCGGCAATAATGGAATACTATAGTTCATAGGTTTTTTCTCTTGAATGCCACTATTCCATAGGAAAAGATTAAAAATTGCGTTTCCCAATTCAGTGCATTGCTTACCCCTCTATCTTATCTTGAAGAATCACTTTTATTCAAATGCCAAGACAAAAAAAAGAATGTTCGGGAGAAATTATGAGAAACGGCGAACATGAGCCCAGCAGTTGGCTCATTCTACCGGCTAACAAAACAACCTCGCAGTAGCGAGGTTGTTTTGATTAGCGGTAGTCGGATTTCGGTAAACCGCCGGTTCGCAGCCTGCATGCTGCTCACTTCAAATCCGATCACGAGCCAAGCAGTTGGCTCGTTCTACCGCTAACAAAAAACCTCGCTTTCGCGAGGTTTTTAATTAGCGGTAGTCGGATTTGAACCAACGACAAACGGATTATGATTCCGCTGCTCTAACCAACTGAGCTATACCGCCTCAGCGAAAAATAGCGGGGGAAGGATTCGAACCTCCGGCCTTTGGGTTATGAGCCCAACGAGCTAACCACTGCTCCACCCCGCGATATTGGAATTGAGGCGATTCTAACAAAGAGAAGATTTAACCACTAGGCCAATCTTTTGCACGGTCTTTTCGACGCTCCCCTTCAGCTGTAGGGCAAAATGCTCCACCTCGGGGTGGGAATGGGTTGTTAAAATTTTGTTGACGGCGGCAGGCAACTCGGCGAGGGAGACTTGCGCTCCCGCCTTTGCTGCGAGGACTAGAGAGGCCATCTCCTTCTGCGCCTCCATGTGGGGGCCAAAGAGGACGGGGATGCCGCATTGGACGGGTTCGATGACGTTGTGGCCGCCGACGTGCTTCACAAAACTCCCGCCGACAATGGCCAAGGTGGAGAGCTGATAGCAGGCGGGAAGCACGCCCATCGCATCGATGAGGATGACCCGTTCATCGCCGGTGAGCTGATCTCGTTTGGAGTAGGTGGATGGGTAGCGTTTGGCAAGGGCTTCGAACCGCTCGGGATGGCGCGGAACAAGAAGAATTTTTAGGTGCGGTATAGTTTCGAGGGCGCGGAGGATGTTTTCTTCTTCGGGATCATGGGTGGAGCCTAGGGTGAGGATCCGGTCGGTGGCTTGGATCTTGAGTGCGCGCTTCCATTCTGCGAGGGGGATTTCCGGAAAGCTGGCATCATACTTGAGGTTGCCGGTGACGAAGACTTTTTCTGCGGGGGCGCCGATCTGCGTGAACCGCTTTTTGTAGGTCTTGTTCTGGACGCAGAGGAGGTCGAAGGCGGAAAAGAGTCGTTTGGCGAGGGAAGGAAAATAGGCAAAGCGCCGGGTCGATTTTTCTGAGATCTTTCCGTTGACAAGGCAGAGTTTGACGTTTTGTTTTTTGGCGGCCTTGATAAGGTTCGGCCAAATGTCCCCTTCGACGAGGATGAGCGCGGCGGGCTGGAGCCGGCGCATGAGCTCTCTCATGATCCACGAAATGTCGAGGGGCAAGTAAAAGTATGCGGCGGCGCCGGGAAGGCTCCGTTTGGCCTCGGCTTGGCCGGTTTCTGTGGTGGTGGAGACCACGATGGGGATGTCGGGATAGGCTTTTGAAAGCGCGTGGTAGAGGGGCGCCGCGGCACGGGCCTCGCCGAGCGAGACGGCATGGATCCAGAGGACTTTTTTATTTAGGGAAGGCGGCAGGGAAAAACCAAGCCGCCCTTTGAGGGAGGCGCGGTACTTTCCGCGGAAGGCATACTGCGCGAGGAGCCAGGGGATCCCAAAGAGGATCAGCAGGAGATTAAGCATGGATCACGAGGTTGAGGAGTTTATTGGGGATGTAAATCACCTTCGCGATATCTCCCGTGATGTGCTTGGCGATCTGCGGCTGGCTTCGGATGAAGGCCATGAGCTCGTCCTGGCTTTTATCTTTCGGCAGCTCCCATTTGCCGCGCACTTTGCCGTTGATCTGCACTACATAGAGGACGGTGTCGTCGATGAGGTAGGCGGGATCGTAAGATGGGAAGGGCACATAGGTCAAGCTTTGGGTCCCCCTTAAGTGTTCCCACAGCTCTTCAGCGATGTGGGGCGCAAAGGGATAGAGCACCTTGACGATCATCTTGAGGGCGCTGACGGGGTAGTGGGCGAGCGGAGCGAAGGCGTTCATGAACTCCATCATCTTGGCGATCGCGGTGTTGAACTGCATCCCCTCGATATCTTTTTCGACGTCGTGCACGAGCCGGTGGGCAAGCTTGATCGCTTCCGGGTCATTGTCTTCGTCAGACACCTTGTCGGAAAAATAAAGGTCGTAGAAGCGGTTTAAAAAACGCCTGCACCCGGTGACGGCGTCGGTGATCCAGAGTTTTTCTTTATCGAACGGGCCCATGAACATTTCATAGAGGCGGAGAGCGTCAGCTCCAAAATCTTCGATCATCTCATCGGGAGAGACGCCGTTGAGCTTGGATTTGGACATTTTGTCGATCTCGCTGATCAGTTCCTCGTCGGTGCCGCGTTGAAAATAGTGGCCGTCCACTTCACGCACCTCTTCGGGGGCGATGTAGCCGCCGCCGGGAAGCTGGTAGGATCGGGCGGTGACAAGGCCTTGGTTGCGCAGGGTTTGGAACGGCTCGGGGGTGCTGACGAGGCCGCAGTCGTAGAGCACTTTGTGCCAAAAGCGCGCATAGAGGAGGTGGAGGACAGCGTGCTCGACGCCGCCGACATACATATCAACCGACATCCAGTATTTTTCTTTGACGGGGTCCCACGCGGCTTTGTCGTTGTGCGGATCGCAGAAGCGGAGATAATACCAGCAGGAACCGGCCCACTGGGGCATGGTATTGGTCTCGCGCAGCGCCTTTTGGCCGGTCTTGGGATCAGTGATCTCAACCCAGGAGCGAACGGTAGAAAGAGGACTTTCTCCGGAAGGGCTCGGTTTAAAATTTTCCATTGCGGGCGGCATCAGCGGCAGCTCGTCAATGTCGAGAACGCGTTTGGTCCCGTCGGCAAGATGCAAGATCGGGAACGGTTCGCCCCAGTAGCGCTGGCGGGAAAAGAGCCAGTCGCGAAGCTTGTAGTTGACGGTCCCCTCCCCTTTTTTGTGTTTTTCCAGCCACTCGATCATCGCGCGCTTGGCAGAGGGCACATCGAGGCCGTTCAAAAAATCACTTGCTATGATCCGTTCCTCTTCGATGACGGGGACGATGGAAAGGTTGTAGATGTGTGCGAACTCTTGGTCTCGCTCGTCATGCGCGGGAACGGCCATGATGGCCCCTGTCCCGTAGCCTATGAGTACGTAGTCGGAGACCCAGATCGGAATTTCTTCGCCTGTGACGGGATGCACTGCGTAGGCGCCTGTCCAGACGCCCGATTTTTCTTTGGCGAGGTCTGTGCGCTCGAGGTCGCTTTTCGAGGCGACCTTCTTTTGGTAGGCGGCGAGTTCGGCGGTTTTGGTCACGATCTCATCCAGGAGCGGATGCTCGGGAGCGAGGACGAGATAGGTCACGCCGAACAGGGTGTCGGGGCGCGTCGTAAAGACGCTGATTACTTTTCCTGTGCGCTTCTCTTTGAAATCGATGCGTGCGCCTTCGCTTCTGCCGATCCAGTTGGTCTGGAGTTTTTTCAGATGGTCGGGCCAGTCGAGCAGGTCGAGATCGGCAAGGAGGCGGTCGGCATAAGCGGTAATCTTTAAAATCCACTGGCGCAGCGGACGCCGCTCGATCTGGTACCCCCCCTCTTTGGAGCGGCCGTTGTCCACCTCTTCGTTGGCGAGGACAGTGCCGAGCGCCGGACAAAAATTGACGAGGATATCGGCCTCGTAGGCGAGCCCTTTTTCATAGAGGATGGTAAAGATCCACTGTGTCCATTTGTAGTAGCCGGGGTCGCTGGTGGCGACTTCCCGGCTCCAATCGTAGCTAAACCCTAGAGCTTTCAGCTGGCGGCGGTAGGTGTCGATGTTGGCGCGGGTCGTGACGGCCGGATGGGTGCCTGTCCGGATCGCATACTGCTCGGCGGGAAGACCGAAACTATCCCACCCCATCGGATGGAGGACGTTGAACCCCTTCTGCCGTTTATAGCGGGCGAGGATATCGGTCGCCGTATATCCGGTCACATGGCCCACATGGAGGCCCGCCCCGGAGGGGTAAGGAAACATGTCTAAAATATAGTACTTTTTTTTTGAGGCGTCGACATCTGCCTTAAATAGTTGCTGGTCATCCCAGATTTTTTGCCACTTTGCTTCTATGCGCTGATGATCATATTTTGGTTTCATAAGCAATAACTCTAACAGATCTTGTATTTTTCTTTACAAAGGTTTATTCTGTAAACGTTATGAGCGAAATGTCTGCCCTGCGCAAGAACAAAATTCAACTTTCTGATTACGACTATCGAAGCGATATCGAAAATCGTTTGGCTTTGGCACAATTTTCCACCGTCGACCTCGAAATGTTGGAAGAAATCCTTTACAGTTCATTGACAATTTCAACAAAAAAGTTGGCAAAGAGCTTGGGACTTTCAGAAGAAGCGGCGCGCGCATCGCTGACAAAGCTGAGCAAAACAGGGCTTCTCACCTACGATCTGGACCTGATCACGGTCGATAAAGAGATGCGCAAATACTATGAAGCGCAGATCGTGAAGTTCGATGAAGATTTTAAGCCCGGCATGGAGTTTCTTCAGGGGCTGCTGCGCAAGGTGCCCATTCATATCCTCCCCACCTGGTATTCGATCTCAAGAACGTCTAATAACATTTTCGATTCGATCGTGGAAAAATATCTGCTCACGCCGCAGGTGTTTCAACGCTACCTCTCCGAAATCCACTTTGCCGATCCGAACCTCACTGCCATCGTCCACGAGGTCTTCACCGCCCCAAATTTTAAAGTCTCTTCTCAGGCCCTCATTGACAAATACAACATTTCCCGCGAGCAGTTCGAGGAATACATGCTCCTCTTGGAATTTAGCTTTCTCTGCTGTTTGGGCTACGAGAAAAAGGGAGACCTGTGGCAAGAGATCGTCACGCCCTTCTACGAATGGCGGGAGTATCTCACGTTCTTAAAAGAGACGCAGCCCTCCTCGATTGCGGATCCTTCCAAAGTACAGCGCAGCCAACCGACCGACTTTGCGTTCATCCACGAGCTCGCCGCGCTTTTAAAACGGGCGAAAAGAGAACCTTTTGTCATTGAGGACAAGCGGCTGGAGCCCTACGTGGATAAGCTTCGCCTCGTCCGGTTGGCCGATCTGATCGACGGGCGCCTCTACGCCTTAGAGAGCGCCAATGATTGGCTCGACATGAAGGATGAGAACAAAGCCCTCTATCTCTATCGCCATCCGCTCAATCGGCTCCTCTCCGAACATTTTCCAGCCCATCTCAGCACCGAAAGAAATTTGCGCGAAGCGGAGAAGAGCATTCTTTCGGTCCTGAGTTCTGGATGGGTCTACTATGATGATTTTTTCAAGGGAGTCCTCCCTCACTTGAGCGAGCATTCGGCAGTCATCTTGAAAAAAGTGGGCAAGGCGTGGAAATATGTCCTTCCCGAATACAACGATGAAGAAAGTGCTTTTATAAAAGCGACTGTTATGGAATGGTTACCGGAAATAGGAATTGTCTCTACGGGCATATGCGAAGGGAGAGAAGTATTTACCGTCACAGATTTCGGCCAGTCTGTATTTGGCAGGTGATGAATCCCAACGCAAAGGCGCGTAAGTTGGATGTATTATGTCGTTAGAGTTGGAGGGTGAGCAACAGTTCAACGCAAAGGCGCAAAGACGCGAAGACGCAAAGAAAATTGAAAATGAATTAGCAGCACAAATCATAGATGCTGCGCTCGAAGTGCATCGGACATTAGGCGGGCCGGGATTATTAGAAAGCATCTATGAAGAGGCCTTATATCAGGAGTTAAAGTTACGGAATATCTCGGTCCAAGCTCAGCTGCACATTCCAGTGATCTACAAGGGATACAACCTTAGGAATCCTCTCCGTCTTGATCTGCTTGTAGAGGGGAAGGTGATTATTGAAGTCAAAGCCACGGAACAAGAGCTAGACGTACACAAGGCGCAAGTTTTGACCTATTTGCGTTTGACAAAGCTCAAATTAGGACTGCTTCTCAATTTTGGTCAGAAATTGATCCGTAACGGGATCGAAAGAATAGTCAATGAATTATAAACAGCAAACTGTCTTTGCGTCTTTGCGTCTTTGCGCCTTTGCGTTGAATCTTCCCAGTCATTGCAACCTAGTCAGCGAAAAATTTAAACGCAAAGACGCAAAGGCGCAAAGACGCAATGAAAGAACCCAATTTCTAAACATATACTCAATGTGCTGCGCCTTTGCGTTGAATCCCTGAGGTTATAAGATGGAAAAAGAAAAAAAAGATCTTGTTACTAACCGCAAAGCCTTCCACGACTACGAAATCCTCGACACCTTTGAGGCCGGCTTGGTGCTGCTCGGCACCGAGATCAAATCGCTCAGGGGCCACGGCGGCAGTCTGCAAGACGCCTATGTCATCATCAACGAAACAGGCGCCTATTTAAAAAACTCCTCCATCGCTCCCTATTCTTACGGCGGCGTCTTCAATCATGAAGAGAAGCGGGAGCGCAAACTCCTCCTCCACAAACGGGAACTCGAAAAGCTCAAGGTCCTCTCGCAAGAAAAGGGACTCACCCTCATTCCGATCGCCATCTATCTCAAAAAGGGGATCGCTAAAGTCAAAATCGCAACCGCCAAAGGCAAAAAGAACTACGACAAGCGCGCGGCGCTCAAAGAGCGGGAACACAAAAAATCGATCGACAGAGCTTTGAAAGAAAGTCGGGATTGATATATTCTCCATTTTCACAAGGAGATAAACATGAAAGCGATCATCCCAAGAATTGAGCTCGTCACCCTCATCGGAAAAATCCAAAACATCGTCCCGCAAAAACCGACGATTCCCATTCTTGGCAACATCCTCCTGGAGGCAAGGGACGACCAGATCATTTTGAGCGCCACCGACCTCACGGTCAGCATGCGCGCTTACACCGACGCCCAAGTGCTCGAAGAGGGATCGATGACGCTGCCCGCCAAAAAATTTATCCAGCTCGTGCGCGAACTCACCGCCCCGCAGGTCGAACTCCACGCCGCCTCTCCCGAGATCGTCTTCATCAATTCAGGGACCTCCCACTTTAAGATCAGCGGCATGCATAGCTCCGAATTCCCCGCGCTCCCCGACTTGTCCGAGGGGGCCCGCTTCTCTCTTCCCGGCCCTGTCCTCAAAGAGATGCTCGCCCGCACCGTCTTTGCTGCAGGGCGCGAAGACAACCGGCAAGTGCTAAATGGCGTCCATCTCGAGTATGCCAATAAGACGGCCACCTTTACCGCCACCGATGGCAAACGGATCGCCAAACTCCAAACCGCGATTGATTTGGGAGACACCGAGGGCGCCTCCTACATCCTTCCCGTTAAAGCGGTCGAGGAGATCATCAAGATCCTCGATACCAAGGAGGGCCTCTGCCAGTTCAGCCTCATGCAGGATAAGATCGCCCTAGAGATGGGATCGATGACGCTCATCGCTAAACTGATCTCCGGCATCTACCCCAACCTCGGCCAGATCATCCCGGAGAAAAAAGAGACCTCAATTTCTCTGCACCGCGAAGAGCTGATATCGCTGCTGCGCCAAGTATCGCTCTTCACCTCGGATGACAATCCTGCAGTCCGCTTCACCTTCGCTCCGGGCGAACTCCACCTCGCGGTCATGAGCGGACGGCACGGCGAAGGCAGGGTCAACATGCCCGTCAATTACGGCGGCGAGCGGGTCGAGATCGCCTTCAACCCCCATTATTTTTTGGATTTTCTGCGCCATTGCAAAGACGAGAGCGTCGGTTTTGACTTCACCGGCCCCTACAATCCCGGCCTGATCACCGATTCCTCCAGCGCCCTTTTTACCATTATGCCGATGCGTCTCGAGGGCGCTACCGGTGCAGCTTGAAAACCTGCGGCTCCTCAATTTTCGGAGCTTTGAAACATTAGAGATTGCCTTCAGCCCCAAAGTCAACCTGATCCACGGGCTGAACGCGCAGGGAAAAACCAACCTTTTGGAAGCGCTCTATTTCCTCTCAACCGGGCGCTCGTTCCGCACCAAAGAGCTTACCGATCTCATTCGAGAAGGAGCTGCCTACTTCTACCTCGAGGTAAACTTCATCAAAGACGGCATCAGCCAAACTCTCAAGGTCAGCTTCGACGGCAAGGCCAAAAACATCCAGCACAATGCGACCGCCTACACTCAGTTCATTCATCTTTTGGGCCTTCTTCCTATGGTCCTCTACGCGCCTGAAGATGTGTCGCTGATCTTTTCGGGACCGAGCGAGCGGCGCCGCTTTCTCGACCTCCATAGCGCACAAATCGATCCCCTCTACGTACACCACCTTGCCCGCTACTATCGAGCGATGAAACACCGCAACCACCTCCTCAAGCAAAGGACTGCGCGGGCGATTGAGCCGTGGGAAGAGATGATGACCCATTCGGCCGCTTACCTCATGGAGCAGCGCAAAAAGGCGATTGCAGACTTGAACGGTGCGCTCGCTCGGCCCATGCAGGCCCTCACCGACGGACAAGATACTTTATCGATCGAGTACCATCCCTCGATGAAACCCGGCGTCGCCTTCGCCTCCTACCGCCCCAAGGAGCTCGACTATGGATGCACCCTGATCGGTCCGCAGCGCGATGAGCTTGTGATTAAAATTAATGAGCATCCGGCAAAAACATTTGCGAGCGAAGGGCAAAAAAGAGGCGCGATCGCCGCACTGAAATTGGCCGAGTGGCAGAGGATTTTTCGACTTAGCGAGGAAAAACCGCTGATGGGCATTGATGATTTTGGGGTCCATCTCGATGGAAAACGGTCCCATTTTCTTCAAGAAGAACTAAAAAATTTGGGCCAGGTGTTCATCACTTCACCCTGCCCTCTGGAGACCCTCGCCGCTTGGCCCGAAACGATGGTATACCCCATCCAAAAAAATTGTAATTTCAAATAATTTCTCCATTCGGTAGAGTGAGTATTTTAGGTGTCTTTATGAAACAAAAAACGCTTCTCTATTCTTGCCTCTTAAGTTCCCTCCTCTCCGTCAAGATTTTCGCAGATGCTATGGAAGACGACTCCTGCTGCGGGTGGGGGCCTCGTCCCATGCGGGTGACGGCGCGGCATATCGAAGCCAATGGCGTGGGCTACAATCAAGGCTACTCCACGATCGAAGGGTTCTTTTCTCCTATTTGCCGCAAGAGTGACGAGTGGGTCCCCTTTCTTGACTTGCGAGGGCATGTGTTCAACGATGGCAAATGGGCCGCAAATGCGGGCGCAGGCTTGCGCTATATCACCCCTTCAAGAGTGTGGGGCGGCAATGTTTACTACGACTACCGCGACACCTCTCACCAACACTACAATCAAGCTTCCTTGGGCGTGGAATCTTTGGGCGAAGCATGGGATTTTCGGCTCAACGGCTACCTGCCGGTAGGAAAAAAAATTA
>JABDEH010000026.1 GCA_013287215.1 Chlamydiota bacterium | reverse complement strand
TTGCATAGACTTTTTTGAACGGCGCAATTCTAGGAGTGCTAGGATCCTTCCCCGATATCTTCACGAGCTAGCCCGTGAAAAGTTGGATATTATTAGCGCAGCGCATGTATTGGACGATTTAAAAGTTCCTCCTGGAAATCGCCTGGAGATGTTGAAGGGAGACTTAAAAGGCAAATACAGCATTCGCATCAACGATCAATGGAGAATCATTTTTAGTTGGGAAAATGGCAATGCTACGGATCTCGAAATCGTAGATTATCACTAGGGAGTAAGTATATATGTTGCCAAAACACCGAAGACCGTCGCATCCCGGAAAAATTCTTTTGGGACATTTTCTTGAGCCCATGGGTATTTTACAATCCCAATTTGTAAAACACCTGGATGGCACCTGGACACTATCAAAACTCAATGAAATTATACACGGCAAAAGAGGAATCACAGAACAAATTGCCCTTGATTTTTCGGATGCTTTGGGAACAACTCCTCAATTTTGGTTAAACCTTCAGAATAATTACAACCTTTGGGTTGCTAGCCAAGACCATAGAAAAATAAGGCGCATTCGAAATTTACGCACACGACCCCTTAAGAGCATTAAGAGACGACGAGCTCTCGCTCTTTAAAGCGTGAACCCCGGCCTTAAGGCCGGGGATTGTTACTGCGTCTTGGGAGGGGCTTCGTACCCCTCCCAAGTCGTCTTTTTGAAAATACCCGGCCCTTAAGGGCCGGGTTTCCGCCGGAGGACGGATCAAAAAAATCAAATAATCCTCTGCTAATTTCCAAGAAATTATTGTAGCGCATTTTTTGAGCTTTTATCTAAGTTGCACAGGATCAATGACTAAATTTTTCTCCAGCGATGAGAGTTTATATTTTAATTCTACAAAAGACACCCGTCTGTTATTCTGTCCGTAACGCCATAAGTGTCGGTGTTGCAAACGAGCAACTTCCCTCTCTTGGGCAAACTATGGAGGAGTTATGACGGCAATCGTTGATATTCACACCGCCTACGAAACACACAGCAATCAGAGCATCTCGAACCTCACGGATGAAATGTTCGCGTTCAACCAAAACATGAACACGATCGTCACGCTTCTTGAGACGCTGAGACAAGACAACCTGGCAGGGGCTGTCGATTACTCGATGAGCGATACAAAAAAAGCGCTCGTCGACAAGCTTTACGCCATCGCTCCCCACCTCCTGCGCGAAGATCAAGCCGCACATGGAGATCGTTACCGCTGGTCCAAAGAGGAGTGCGAAATCCTCATCGACAATATCAGCCGCGAGCCGGAACGCATCCAGCTGGAGATCAACCAGGTGATGTCCAAAATCACGCAGCTCTACAACGAGCGCAACCAGGTCACCGACATCGTGGCGCAGATCCTCAAGGAAATGAGAGAACTTATCCGCACCTTCTTAAGCAGGATTAATCGCTAATATGCCAATATCAGCCATCTCATCGACAAATCCTATCACGAGCATCGACGGCGGCCTTTTTCGCACCGATCCGACCGCCCGTTTTTTTGAAGCACTCCTCAAGTTGGAGAGCACCTCTGACGAGATGATGAAATTCCAGCTGAAGCAGCTCGACGATGTCCAGGAAAAATTTAAGGCCCTCGCAGCAGAGCGGCTCGAAAAAGGGACGGAGGCTTTGAGCCAAGAGCGGATCGCAAACAACTGGTCGCTCCTCCACAAAGCCTGGACAACGATCGTCTCCGCAGTGTCGACCGTGCTCGGAGTTTCTGTCATGGGCGCGCCGGGCGGCATGCTGGTCGGAGGCGCGATGGTCTCTTCTGGCATCCTCGGCATCAGCAATTTGGCGGCTAAAGAAGCCGGGGCCTGGGATTGGGTCGCCAAGCGGCTGGCCGCAGACAATCAAGATGCCGAAAAGAGATATAGAGAGTGGCTGCCCGTCGCAGTCGACATCTCGAGCAGCGTGATCGGCCTTCTGGGGGCCAGCTCCGCTCTTTTAGAGCACACGCTCAACCTCTCTGCGGGAAGCATCCGCGCGGCCAAAACAGCCGGCTATTTTGCGGAGGGCGTTGCCTCCGTTGCCAAGGGATCCCACGAAGCGGAAGCCCTAGGGATCCGGGCAGACCTCAAAGAACTTTCAGCGAAGGTCGAAGTGAACCAGTTCGACCTCGAGACGGTCACAAAACGGATTGAAAATTTTAGCGCGCAGCTGGCAGCGTCCCAGTCGCAAGCCTCGCGCTTAGTGAAACAAGCGATTAAAAAAGTACACGTTTAGGAGATCATATGTCAAATGGGATCATGCACCGAATCATAGAATGCTCAGGCGGAGTTGCAGCCAATGCCACCCATCTGAGCCTCCAGATGTATCAAGGGGTTCAGCAGAAGATGCGGCTCTTTACCGACCTCACGGGCCAAACTGCAAACGAGATCAGAAAGCAGGGCTATTTTGGCTGCGGCGCTGCCGTCCTAGGTTTTTTGGGGACAATTATCGGTACCCTTGAAGGTTTTAGCCACCCAAAGCTGATTGGAACCCTATGCAATCAGGCCGGCAGCGTTCTTTCTTCCGGATCTAAGGCGACTGAAACAGAGCTGAACGGAAGGACAAGCATCCTGAACACCGTCATGCCCGATGGCAAAAAGATCGCGGATGAGATCCGCCAGCATGCCCAAGGATATTTCTCCACTCTATCCCGTCTGCAAGAGCAGAGCGGCCGCAGCCACGTCGGCGGATAAGCGGTGAGCGGGAGTCCCTCGGGACTCCCTACGTTGCCCATAGATACGACTTGGATTTCTTGCGATGCTTAGTGAACCCCGGCCTTAAGGCCGGGGATTGTTACTGCGTCTTGGGAGGGGCTTCGTACCCCTCCCAAGTCGTCTTTTTGAAAATACCCGGCCCTTAAGGGCCGGGTTTCCGCCGGAGGACGGATGAGAATGGCTCATTGACTCCAAAATAGCCCCCCTTTATGTTGAGCCTGTGACGCTACAACTTAATTTTAATCTGAAGCGGGGCATCTTGTATGTGCTCCTCTCCTGGCTGTTTTTTACGCTGATGATCACGCTCGCGAAGGTCACGGCCCCGCACACCACTACCCCAATGATCATCCTCTTCCAGAACGGGATCAGCCTTCTCTTGATCTTACCCTGGATGCGTAAGGAGGACTTTAAGACCCAGCACAAGGAACTGATGGCCCTGCGGGCGCTCTTCGGCCTCGCAAACTTCGGCCTTCTGCTCCTCGCCGTCCAATACATCTCGCTCGTCAATGCGATGCTGCTCTGCAATGCCGCTCCCCTCTTTATTCCTCTCGTCGACTGGCTCTGGCGGCGCTCGCCGATCAACCTCAAACTCTGGCCCGGCCTTCTTTTGGGTTTTTTTGGGATCGTGTTGATTCTGCAACCTCAGCTGCAGTTAAGCATAGGAGCACTCTATGGACTAGGCTCAGGCATTTGCCTCGCCGTCTCGATGCTCTGCGTTCGGAGGCTCTCCCACAGCGACGACACCAAGACCATTCTATTCTATTACTACGCCATTGCGACCGCTTGCGCTCTGTTCTTGAGCTTCTTCTATTGGAAAATGCCAACGGCGCCCATTCTTATCAATCTGATCGGCATCGGGTGCCTCTCGTCTGTTGGACAGTATCTTTTTAATAAATCGTTCACATTTGCCAAGGCGGTCAACCTTGGACCGTTCAACTATTCGGCGGTGGTCTATTCTGTCCTCACCCAGTGGTATCTATGGGGAGATGTCCCCGATTCCCTCGCTTTTGTCGGCATCCTGGCCGTCTGCGCCGGAGGGATATTCACTGTCCTTTTCAGCAAATCAACAGTTAATTAGATTTTAGTATTATTAACAATAAAAGACGAAAAGTAGGTTGATTAGGCTTTGTTGCATAAATCATCCTTCGGATGATCCATGCAAAAAAAGTTGCGGATAAAGTTTTCCTTGTCTTCAGACCAATGAGTCTATGTTACGGATAATTGGTATTCTGCTGAGCGGACAAAGAAGAAGGGGCGTCCAAGAACATATTCGGATGATGCCATCCGATCTGGTCTGATGATAAAGGCCCTTTTTAGAACCCCATTTCGTATGCTTCAGGGACTCGTTGATTCCCTTATACAGATTCTGGGATTTGAGCTTGCCTGTCCCGATTATTCGATATTTTCCCCTCTTTCTTTCGTGCCCCATTTTCTTCCTCTCTTCCTTTTCTTTAAAAAACTCTTTCTCCATAATTACTCAACAATTACCTCAATTGACAATAAAAGCTTTAATTGACTAGTATAACCAAAGGGGTGTCACGCGATGCAGACAGGGGAAATTTCGAACGGTAACGGCAATGGGAACGGCAATCACGGCGCGCTCGCGTGGTTAGCGCAGTACTGCGGCGTGATTGTCTCCATAGGCGCGTTCCTCTCTCTGATCGTCAGTGTCACAAAAGCCACCCTCGTAAGACCGCCGGCTCTCAAACTCATTTTCAAACAGCTCTATGACATCGGGGTCGCCTCAGTCCCTGTCGTCGGCATTACCGGAATGTCCACCGGCCTCGTGCTGGCCGCCCAATCATTTTATCAACTCTCGGACAAAGGACTCTCGAGCGTCACCGGGCTCATGGTCGCTAAAGCCATGATGACGGAGCTTGGGCCCGTGCTCACCGCCTTCATGGTCACAGGCAGAGTCGGCGCCGCAATGTGCGCAGAACTCGGGACCATGCGGGTCACCGAACAGATCGACGCGCTGCAGACCATGGCCGTCAACCCGAACCGCTACCTCATCGCTCCCCGCTTCATCGCGGGCACCTTCATGATGCCGCTCCTGACGATCTTTGGCGTTTTCATGGGCATTTACGGAGGCTATCTCATTTCCGTCTACTTTTTCAACATGGCGCCTGCGAGCTACTTTGAGCCGATGCCGATCCACATCAAACTCTTCGATCTGTTCATCGGGATCATCAAGGCCTTTGTGTTCGGGATCTTCATTATGACCATCTCCTGCTATAAAGGGATCAACACCCAGGGCGGGGCCGCCGGCGTCGGAAAAGCGACAACGAATAGCGTGGTGATCTGCTACTGCTGCATCCTCATCGGCAACTTTTTAATGACCGTGGGACTCAACAGCGTTTACGAAATGCTAACAGGTATCTTCCAATGATCGTAATCCGCGACTTGTACAAAAAATTTGGGAAGCTCAAGGTCTTGGAAGGCCTTGACCTCGATGTGAAGTCCGGAGAAACCCTCGTTGTCTTGGGGCGCTCGGGGATCGGCAAGAGCGTGCTTCTCAAGCATATCATTGGGATCATGAAGCCCGAGCGAGGCAGTATCGACATCGACGGGGTACGGATCACCGATCTGGAGGGGCCTGACCTCTACAAGGTCGTCCAAAACATGGGGATGCTCTTTCAGGGCGCTGCGCTCTTCGATTCGATGAACGTCGAAGAAAATACGGCCTTTTATCTCACCCAGCACGGCAACCGGCAGACCGGCAAGCACTACACCAAGGCTGAAATCGCCGACCTCGTCGCTCACGCTTTAGAGATGGTCGGCCTCGAAGGGACGCAGAAAAAAATGCCCTCCGATCTCTCGGGAGGGATGCGCAAGCGGGCAGGCTTAGCCAGGCTGATTGTCTACCGTCCCAGCATTTTTCTCTACGATGAACCGACAACAGGCTTAGACCCCATGACCGCCATGCAGATCAACGAGCTAATCGTCAAAACTCAGAATGAACTCAAAGGGACGAGCATTGTGGTGACGCACGACATCCTCTCCGCCCTCTATGTGGGCACACGACTTGCGCTGATCGCTGACGGCAAGATCGTCCACATCGCCGACCCCGACACCTTCATGAAGATCGACGACCCGACCATCGCTTTCCTGCGCAAGACGATTGAACAAGACCCCAGGACCCTTAAAGTAGAGAAAACCCACGCATGAACGAAAAAACCAAAAATTTGCTCATTGGGATCTTCGTAATCGCTGCCTGCGTAATTTTGGTCTCGTTTATCCTGTTCCTAAAGCCCAGGGTCGGCAACGGCAAAGAAACCCTCATCGTCCGATTTTCCAATATCAATCGGATCAATGTCGGGACCCAGGTGATGTTTGCAGGAAAGCCCGTAGGAGAGGTGACCTCGATCACCGAAATCCCCAACGCGCGCGAGCAGCCCACCGACGTGCTCGGAAGGGTCTATTTCTACCAGCTCGTCTTAAAGGTCGATTCCCACGTCCTTGTCTACAATTGCGATGAGGTCACCATCCAGTCGTCGGGCCTACTCGGAGAAAAGTCGATCGCCATCATTCCCAAAGCGCCTCCCAAAGGAGTCGTCCCAAAAATCGTCGGGACTGAGCCGATCTATGGCGACTCAGTCGACCCGCTTGAGAACGCTATTGTAGAGCTCTCGGAACTGGCCAACAGCATGGAAAACACCTTCAACCATGTGACCCAGTGGATCGAGGCGCATGGCGACACCATCGCCTCCGCCATCCAATCGGTCGAAGATGTGATGGATGAGTTCAAGATCACTCTCGCCTCGATCAACCAGACCACCCTGATCGACGATATCGATACCGCCGTTCAAAACTTCTCCGATACCATGCAGCTGGCCAACGATGCCATCGCGCAGATGCGTGATGAAGACGTCTTCACCAATTTAGGCATCGTGATGGACCACGTGAGCAGCGCCAGCGGATCGATCGACATCATCACCCAAGACATCGCCGACGGCACAGGCACCTTAGGCAAGCTTGTCAAAGACGACGACCTCTACCTCCGGTTCACTGCCATCATGAGCAAGGCCGATACGATGATGAACGACATCAACCACTACGGCGTCCTCTTCCACCTCAATAAGCAGTGGCAGCGTACCCGCTCGCAGCGGCTCGACCTCCTCAACGCCCTCGACACCCCGTGCGGGTTCCGCGACTACTTCCAAGACGAGGTCGATCAGATCAACACCTCCATGTCGCGCCTCTCCATGCTGATTGCCAGGGCCCAGTGCTGCGGCGACCGCGTGAACGAGGATCTCTTTAGAAAAGATTTTGCCGAACTGCTCCGCCTTTCCAAAGAGCTCTCCGATAACTTAAGGCTCTACAATGAGCAGCTCACCGAAGCCCACGACCAATGCCAGAGGTGCCCCTAATGGAACAACCCTTAAGCAAAGGTTCATTCTTAATCGCCAGTCCGGAGATTTCTGAAGGATTTTATTCCCGCGCCGTCATCGTCCTCTGCGAACACACCACAGGCGGCTCCTTCGGCATCATGGTGAATAAAGCGCTGCCCCTCATGGAACTTCCCGAGGACATCCTCGAGGTCAAAGAGCTACCCAATCCGGAAAAAATACAGCTCCGCACCGGCGGCGCGCTACAGCCCCACCAGCTCATGCTCCTCCATACTTCGAACACCATCCCCGACCACACTCTCGAGGTCGCCCCAGGACTCTTTCTCGGCGGAGACCTCCAGTTCCTTCAACAGGCCGCATTCGAAGCCGAAGGGCCTCAGATGCGCCTCTGCTTTGGCTTTTCCGGCTGGGGCGCCGGCCAGCTCGAGAAGGAGTTCCGGATGGGCCACTGGTTCCTCTGCCCTGCGTCCGCCAAGCACGTCTTCGAGACCGCGCCCGACAAGCTCTGGCAACTCCTGCTCCGGGAGATGGGCGGCAAATACGCCACCCTCTCGATGATCCCCGAAGACCTAAGCCTTAATTAGAGACGGGAACGTCCAAAACTTGATCTTCCCGGAAGAGGATCCCTCAACCCCATTTTCCCTAAAGAGTATTCTACCTACAAGCGTCCCCTCTCCCCTCTCGAAGACCTCTTCGATCATTTCGCCTTTCATCATGACAGTATTTGAACAGGTGGCTGCACGCTCCCAGAGCTTCATCTGGTTGTACTCGCTATTGGGCTCTAGGGCCGACAAGCTGAGCAGGGTTCCATCGCTCAGTACAGAGAGGTTTCGGATCCCGCTTGTATGACCTTCTAGAGTGCGTAAGCAAACACCTTCCCGCCAAATTTTTATCGTCTTATCATCAGAACCGCTGGCGACCGCTGTCCCATTTTCCAATAAAGCCAAGGCTCTAATAGCGGCCTCATGTGCTTTAAAAGTGCGGGTACATAAGTCAGGATCCTTATAATGATGTAAATGATGCCCAATAAAAAAGGGAGGGAGGTAATTTTCATAAAAATAATCGCTTCCACCCTCTACATCCCATTCATTGATCACTCCATCCTCTCCCGCGCTCACAAGCACGCCATCCTTCTGTTGAACAATCACCACTTTGGTGCCATTATTATGAGCAAACAAACAGGGCAGCGGATCGCCTTGGGCACTGTATAAGATGATCCTTCCGTCATTATCTCCATAGGCTAAGCCCCCATCCCGCAGTTTAAGGTAATGGAGAAAATAGAATGCGTAATTCGGGAATCCGTTTTCTGTAGGAAAAGATTCATCTTTCGGCGGGTATCTCCTCGTATACTTGCCCGGTTTCCCCACGTAGAATGCCAGGCATTTTCCGTTTTCATCCCATACATGCACCGCTTCTCCGTCTTTAGATGCAGTGGCCAATGTCCCATCCTTCCTTGTGACCAGTTGACTCACAACCGCTTGAAATGTATGAACGATTGTCGGAACACCCTCTTTGTTCCAGATCTTAACCTCACTATCGGAAGATAAGGAGGCTAGAGTTCCATCCTCAAAAAACTGAAGGGACTTTATCGAAGTTTCATGCGCGTCAAGCCTGCGCATTTGCGGCTGCTCACTCCAATTGATCTTGCTCGGCGTTGTTGTTGAACTGGCTACTGAAAGACTCATCGTGATCTCCTTTTCCTGTTGTTTTTCACCCTAATGATTGCGCCGACGGGAACGTCCAAAACTGGATCTTCCCGCTGTAAGGTCCGTCAAAGAAGGGTTTTTCGCTAAATTGTATCCTGCCTACAAGCGTTCCCTCTTTCCCTTCAAGGACCTCTTCGATCGTTTCGTCTTTAACCATGACGGTATTCAAACATTTTCCCTGGTTGTCCCAAAGCTTCATCTGATTATGCTCGCCGTCCGGCTCACGGTAAAACAAGCTGACAAGCGTCCCATCTCGGAGTGCAAAAAGCTTGAACACTGCTCTGGTGTTTTCCAAAATGCGTACGCAAGCACCATCCTGCCATACTTTGATCGTCCGATCATAAGAACCGCTGGCAATCGCTGCCTCTTTTTTCAGTTCGACAAGAGTTCGAATTGCAGCGGTATGCGCTTTGATGGTGCGTGTGCAGAAGCTATTTTTCCGATCAGTAGGGACCGAACGTAAATAAAAGGGAGGGGTAAACCCTTTGTGTGCGGAGATCCATCCTTCGACATCCCACTCATTCATCTCCCCATCCTCTCCTCCACTCACGAGCACGCCGTCCGCTCGTTGCATGAGCGCCGTTACTTTCCTGCGATGACCATAAAGCGGGTACAACCAATCGCCTTGAGCGCTGCGTAACAGCATAGGGCCGTCATCCTCTCCATAGGCTCGAGACCCATCCCGCAGTTTAAGGCCTTCAGCGTACCCATTAAATGTATTATCCGGAAATCCCTGCTCTACCGGAGAGGGGGCGTCTTTTGATGGATACACTCTTGTATAATGGCCATGCCCTCCCTCATAGAACGCTAAGCACTGTCCCTTTCGATCCCACACATGAACCGCTCTTTCAGTCTCTGTGGCCAAGGTCCCATCCTCCCTCTCGACAAGGTGGTGCACACCCACCTGAAATGTATGAAAAATAGTTCCCGCATCCTTTCTGTCCCAGAGTTTAATCTCCCCATCCCAGGATAAACTGGCAAGAGTTCCATCCTTAAGAAGCTGAAGCGAGCGCATATTCGTTTCATGCGCGTCAAGCCTGCGCATTTGCGGCTGCTCGCTCCAATTGATCTTGCTTGGCGTTGTTGTTGAACTGGCTACTGAAAGACTCATCGTGATCTCCTTTTCCTGTTGTTATTTTTCATCCTAATGATTGCATCGGCGGGAACGTCCAAAACTTAATATCCCCCCAGCCGGTCTCCGCATCGTTTAGAGTATCCTTGACGAGCGTCCCGACAAGAGTACCCGTGTCATATTCCATCAGATGGAAAATATCTTGCCCCTCGAACCGGAGCGTATTTAAACATCCCCCCCCTCTTCCCCACAATTTGATCATGCCGGCGTCATCCTTGGGCGCAAGGCACGATGCGCTGACAAGCGTCCCGTCTTGCAGATCTAACACCTTCAACACAGGCGCCGTGTGCCCTGTAAGCGTGCGCAAACAATGGCCTTCTCGGCTCCATATTTTTATCGTATGGTCATAAGAGCCGGTGGCCAAAGTTCCGTCCTGCCTTTCGATGAGCGTTGCTATCCCTTTGCTGTGGCCCGCACAAGTACGCAAACAACTCGCCTCTTTGCTCCACAGCTTGAGCGTTGCATCTTCGCCTGCGCTTGCAAGCACGCCATCCTTCAGCATCACAAGCGCGGTCACTTTCCCCGCATGCCCCTCCAAATCCCGCAGAAAGGCGCCTTCCTCATTATACAGCTTGATCCGCCCGTCGGCCGTGCCGAAAGCCGCCACCCCCCCTTCCAACGAAAGAGAAGCCCTAACATTTTTCAGTTCCGGAATTTCCCGCAAAAGCGCGCCGTCATTACCCCGCAGCTGAGCGGCCTGCCCTGCCGCAGACAAGCACATTAAGTTGCCGTTTTTCAACGGGACGAGCTCATAAAAAGGACCGGCGTCTCCTAAGGTTTTTTCGCATAACGCATGCTTCCAAAATTTCAAGCTCCCGTCCAAGGATGCAGTGGCCAGCCTCCCCTCGTTCATTTCAATGAGAACGCTGATATCTTTGTTGTGTCCGATCAGGCTCCGCGGGACCATTCTTCGCTTCCACAGCTTAATTTCCCCCGCCGCCGCGCTGACCAAAGTGCCGTCCGCAAGCTTGCGCAACACCCCAATCGCCTGCTCATGCGCCTTGATCGTGAGTTCGAGAGGAGGCCCCTTCCAGTTGCGCGCGCATCCCTGCGCCGCCTCCAGAATGTCGAAAGCAGGCGGAATCCAGCGCGCCGATGTTACTGCCACTGAAAGACTCATCTGCAACTCCATTCGTGATTTTTCCCTTAGAGGCAATTGCAAAAATCCATTTGGACAAAAATTGCCCTTTTGGCCCCAGATTCGGATTTCTCGCAAATCGCCTATGACCTCTCTACAAAGCGAGTTTTGCAATTGCCTCTTTAGAGAAAAAATTTTGCCCGCCAGTCTATTCAATTTGAGTTTGAAAATGCAACAGATATCTTAAAAACAGGAGTTATCGGCCAAAAACACGAAAAAAGTAGCCGTATTTCAGATAATATTGGCCGTATTATCGGTCTTGGCATCACACAAGACCAGCTTAGTTCTTGGATAGAGGCCAGAAATCATTCTGGCTTGGATTGAACCACAACCATCTTGACAGTCTATTTAATTAAGCGTTGGATTCGCCATCCGCAGCTGTGGCTTCAGATGCCCCTCATAGAGGGCGCTGAAGGCCTCCAAAAGAGGTTTGCGGCGGATCTCGAGTTCCGCATCGAGGGCTGCGAGCGCGCTAATGGTGCGGTTCAAGCGGCTAATATCGATCAAACGCTCACGCACAATCAATGCCGGCCCGTAGAGCATCCAAAGCAAGAAATCCTTCTCCTCTTTGAACCACGCTTCTCCCGTGCTGAGCTGGCGCAAAAAGGCGAAGAACCCGGCGCCCATTGCAGCCCCATTATCGAGCGCATCTTTACAGGTAAAGCTCACGATCTCAATCTTCAGCATCTCGATCATTTTGAGAACAAAAAAGGAGCTGAAAATTTCAATAAAGTCGAGCCGCTGCTTGCGGCTTAAAGTCTTCCCATGAGAAAACACCTCTTTCCAGATCAACTCGATGAGCTGCGAGGAGATCCGCACGATCTCCTCTTTCTGCACTTGAGGAGGAAAGTAAAATCCGCACGACTCGCCGCTCGCGATTTGCTCTTTAAATACCGCAACAAAGCCCTCCGACTCACTCTGCTCTGCATATTCCTGCGATTGGTTGTAAAAATCGGTGTCCCGCGGCAGGGTTAAAACGAGCAGTTCTCCTTGCCGAGAGAGCTCTTCCAAGGCAGAGCAGCGCGCGTGCTCTTCCCAAGAAGTGCGGTCTTGCAAGTTGACAAGCAGATATCTCTTCCCTTCCAGCTTTGTTTTCAAGTGTCGCAAAAATCCTCTAAACTCGCTCACTACGGTTGCTTTGGTGATGACCTCTTGCCGAATAGGAGCCGGCACCCGGAGAACGCTCACGTGCAATTCGCCGAGGGAAAAATTAAATAACTGAGAGGGCAGATTGCGCTGCGCCAGCGGATCAAACCCCAGCTTCCCCTCTTCTTCGCGGAAAAGCTCCAAGGTTTTCAGCAGAGGGCCGCTCGGATACCCTTTGAGAAGGCTGCGCATCTCTTCGTCGTCTTCTAAGAGTCCGTTCCAGGCGGAGATCCCCGCGAATGGAACACTCTCTCCCGGTTTTTTCTTGATCAGGCGGTGGATTAAATCGATCTCTTCTTGCCGTGTGCCGACACGCATAAAAAAGGCAGTGCAGAGTGCCTGGCACACGTTGATCAGCGCATAGGAGAACCGTTCGGAGCGGGCAGGAGGAGACTCCAGAAATTCCAAATACTCAGGAGATCCCAACGCTTCTCTCAAAAAAAAGTGAAAATCGCTGTAATAGCCGCGGCAGCTCTTGCCGGTTGTGTTTTGCATCAGGTTTCTGCCATTGGCAGCCAGCATGAGCGCCATCAGAGCTTTATTCAGCGCCACCGCAAAGACAATCTCCTTATAGCGGAGGGCTTCCTTGTAAAATTCGTCCACATAGCCCGCTGTGAGATTTAGGACCTCGCGCGCCGTAGCGTGCGCATCTCTATCCTCAATCGTTCGCACCCGCGTAAAAGGAGTCTCCGCCCCCGTCTCAATGAGCGACTCATCAAAATCCCCCACGAGCTTGATATGCCTGAGCAAATTACGGTTGAAGTAGGGGCGGCCATCCTCTTTTCGAATAGAGAATAGCTCATATGACTTGTCTTTGCGCACCGTCTCTAAGTCTTTCAGCCCCCGGCGGTGGATATCCACGATCTCTTCTTCCTTTAACCCACCCCACTCCTCTTCCCATGCCTCTTCGAGCTTTAGGCTCTGTTGGAACCGCTGCATGATCTTCGTGAGGTAAAACTGCTGCAGATCCTGGTATTCTTTGAGTTCGGCAGCCCCCTTGAACAGGTCGGTGTATTTTCCCAGCTTCTGGGCCGCCTCCCCTGCGATCACCATCATCGCCTGGATCCCCCGCTGCGTCTCCTTGTCCTTCAGTTTCTCTTGGTCTTTTTCGTAGAGGTGTTCCAAGTAGTTGTGGACCACCCGGAAGGTCTGCTTCACCGCTTCTTGGTTCTTTTCCTGCTGCCCGGGGGCGATCCATCGAAATTTTTGCGATTCTTGCTCTAATTCCGCCATACTGGATAAATTATCCACAGCATCAATAATAGATAAATCCTTGCGCGACTTTGAATTAGACATAATTACCTCGCTTTAGTTTATTATTATAACTTATAAAATTAATTATCAACAACAATTAAGTTAACTAAGAAAGTCGAATCGGAAAACGCAAACGTTCACGAAAGACCGCTGATCGATAATTCTTTCGTGAACGTTTGCGTTTGCGTTAGCGTTCCCGATCTTCTTTATCTGTCAGTTTTAGACAAATAAACCCTGAATCTGAGATATGTCCAGAAAAGGGAATGACTATCCTCAGAGAGCTACAAGGAAAAAAGGAGCGGCCCTTTTAACGCCGGTCAAAAGGAGCATTACGCTTCCCTGCTGCGCACGGAAGCCGGCGTCCGGTTTTATGAAACCCTCTTATTTGACTGCGCCAACCTCATCTTCGAAGAGATGGCCGGCTACGTGAACCCCGGCCTTAAGGCCGGGGATTGTTACTGCGTCTTGGGAGGGGCTTCGTACCCCTCCCAAGTCGTCTTTCTCAAGGGAGGAGATTCTCCGACGGTCAAGGCGGCGGGGCGCTTACAGCGCCTTCCGCCCCTGAATTTATAGCCCGCCTTGACCCGGCCCTTAAGGGCCAGGATTGCGGCGAGCGCACCGTTCAAGTGTGTTCGAGCACTAAACTTGCAAGAGCGTCTCTTTGACTCTCATGCGCCAAGGATGCTGCAGCATAAAGAGGTCTAGAATCAAGTTTATTCATTAAAGAATAATTAAGCGCAGAAAACCGGATGCCAGAGATCGATTTAGGATGAGTATCCAAAAACATGTGAAGACTGCGCAATGTATTTCCATGCCCGCTTTTGACTTCGATGGGAATAATTTTCTCGCCTCTTTGGATCAGGTAATCAACTTCCGCAGCGCTATTTTTCTCTTTCCTTTTCCAGAAGTAAAGTTCAGCCTTACTGTCGGGACTTGCGTAACAAATCAATTCCTGACCAATGAATCCCTCGGCAATTTCACCTCGATTTTCAAAGCCTTCCAGAGGGCGTAAAAACCATACGGAAACGTCAGAACCCAATATTGCTTGGCAAAGCCCAATATCGAGATAAATCACTTTAAAAGTTTCAAAATCAACCTCGGCACCGATCGGGATTCCCTGCCCGGACGAATGGCGGATAGAATGGATGATGTTGGCGCGTTCTAAAAGCTCTAATGCCGGAGCCAGTTCCCTTTTCCGATACTCACCATGAATTTCCCGATAGGAAAACTCTTTACTGATGAGATGAGGGATTTGTCGAAACAACTGTTCAAGATACTGCACTTGTGCTTTTCTAGCGTACTTTTCAAAATCTTGCCGATAAGTAGCAGCAATCTGCTGCAAAACATTTAATGCGGAAGCAAGATCTTTAGTCTGAACCCATCTTGCAACTGCCTCTGGCATGCCACCGATAGAAAGGTATTCACCCACTAGGTCTAGAATTTTTGTGTGGATCGCCGGCTCCATAGGAGTTCCGATAGGATGGTCTAAAATCTCTTTTGCGATCAAGCGGTGTCCAATGGCCACCAGATATTCCAAGAAAGAAAATGGATACATGTAAAACATGGAAATTCGGCCAACGGGAACTCCCACTTTTGCAATAGCAAATTCTAAAAGCGAGCCGGCAGCAATCACATGAAGGTTCGGCATCTCTTCATAAAAATAACGCAATGCCAGAATGACAAGCGGCGCTTCCTGCACTTCATCAAAAAAAAGAAGTGTTTCTCCTGGAATAATAGGCGTTTTTACAAGAAGAGAGAGCGCTAAGATTAGCCGATCGGGAACAAGGTCTTTTTCAAAAATGGAAGCAGCCCCCTTCAATTGCTCAAAATTAATTTCTACATACGATTTAAACTGGGCGCCCAATCTCCGCACCGCATAGGTTTTGCCGACCTGTCTCGCCCCTCGGAGAAGAAGGGGTTTTCGATAACGGTCACCTTTCCATCGATCGAGGTGGAAGTCTATGATTCTCTTATACATGGCTGATTTCCAAGGTAAAAATAGTTTGATCTTGGTCGTTTTACAACCCAAAATTACTGTATTTTTGGTTATATTCCAAGGTAAAAATAATTTTACTTAAATACTCACCTGGGCTAGGCAGTCGGGCTAAAAATGTGCAAAGTCGAGGTTAGGAAAACCTCTTTTAAACTTAATGGAATGTGTCTATAAGTTAGGGATGGACTTAACGCTTCAAGAAAAAGAAAAATACATCAAGATGTGGGATATTCCCCTCTACCGCAGCGTTTCTCCCGGGAGCAACCTGGCGGAGTGCTTTTTGGACTACTTTTTCCACGAGATGAAGGCGGGAGAGACCCTCACAGACTTTGGATGCGGGACCGGGCGCGCGGCCCACAGATTTCTAGAGAGGGGCCTCAATGTGCAGCTCATCGACATCGCCCCCAACTGTCTGGATGGGGAGGTTCAGGCCCTCACCTTGATCCTGCCCCACCGGATCACCTTCACCGAAGCGTGCCTTTGGGAGCTCGCATCCGGCACCCAGACAACCGACTGGATCTACTGCTGCGATGTGATGGAACATCTCCCCGAGTCCCGTGTAGAGCAAACCTTGGAGCAGCTCGCCCAAAGGAACACAAAGGGAGGCTGTTTTCAGATCTTCCTAGAGGATGACATCGCCTTCGGAAGCCTGATTAAAGACCAGCTCCATCTAACGATCCGAACTCAAGCCTGGTGGGTTGCCCAGCTCTCGAAGCACTGGGATATCTTGGCGTTCGGTCCCGAGGTTCCCGGGCTGCGCTTCAGCTGTTTTGTGAAGAGAAAATCTAAGATTTAACGCAAAGACGAGTTCATCTGTCCTAATCACTCTAAGTCGTTAGGCATATAACACTGCAAGAAAAACTTATGTGTAAAGATATTTTGGCGTCTTTGCGTTGTGATTAAATCAAATACAGAATGATCCAGTTCAGGACGCCGGCAAAGAGCGCTGCGCCCGGAATCGTGAGGACCATGGCAACCAAGATCTTGTGAGCGATGATCCACTTCACTGCTGAGGCGCCCCGCGCCGATCCCACACCGGTGATCCCGCCGGCGATGATGTGCGTTGAGCTCAGCGGCATCCCGAATACGCTCGCAAGTAAAATCACACAGGAAGCGCTCATCTCCGCAGCAAAGCCCTGGATCGGATCGAGCTTAGTGATGTGAAATCCCATCGTCCGGATCAGCCTGGCTCCCCCAAACGCCGTTCCCAATCCCATTGTCACCGCGCAGGCGAGGATCACCCAGAAAGGGATCTGCGTGCTGGTCACCGCACCCGCAGCAAAAAGCCCTAAGGTGATGATTGCCATACTTTTCTGCGCATCGTTGAGGCCGTGAGCGAGCGCCACGATGCTCGAAGAGCCGATCTGCAAAAAGCGAAAGATGCGCGCATCCTTCCTCCCTGAATAATAGTGGGAAAGAATTTTCATTAAGCAGTAGGCAAGAGAAAACCCGATGAGCGGCGAAAAGATCATCGGGAGGAACACTTTAAAGATAAACCCTTTCCAAAGAATGATCGACCCGCCCAGATGGACCCAGGCGCTGCCCAGCATGCCGCCGAGGAGGGCGTAGGAAGAGCTGCTCGGAACCTCAAAGTACCAAGTGACCAAGTTCCATATGATGGCCCCCACCACCGCGCAGATCACCATCCACTCGGTCACGCCATGCGTTTCAATCAAGCCCGTCGTGATGGTGTGGGCGATGCCGCCGATCTGCGTCGCTCCCACCATATTTAAAATCCCCGCGATCACGATCGCCACCACGGGCTTTAATGCTTTCGTGGCGATGACCGTTGAGACCACATTGGCCGCGTCGTGGAACCCGTTCGTATAATCAAAGATAAGACCGACAAGAACAATCAATACAACAAGAGTGGTTACTTCCATATCTTGTCAATACACTAGACAATTATTTCATAAAAGAAGTAAATCTAAAATTATAAGCAACCTCTGGGGGAAAAATGAAAATACTCGCACTTTTGGCCTGCCTATCCGGCTCACTCTTCGCCGCCGAACTGACGCCCCCTGCAGTCAATAAATCGGGCATCCGCGTCGTGACAATGGACAATACTCCCGAGCCCGACCACGTCGATCTCCACATGGTATTTCCGAAAAGCGGCGAAGTGATCACCGAATCCCCCGTCAACATTCAAATCCGGGTCGAATCGTATGCCCTAGGTGTCGATAGCGACTTTGACCGAAAAAAAGAGATCGCCAATAGCGACAAAGGGCAGAGCATCCACATCATCGTCGACAACCATCCCTATTTTGTCGCTAACGAAGCGCTCGAAGACGCGTTTGACGATAACATGCCCTATAACGTCTTCACCGTCGACATCAATATCCCCTTTCGCTTGAACCCCGGGATGCACACCATCCGCGCCTTCCCCGTCCGCTCCTATAACGAGAGCCTCAAGGGCGACCGCTGTTTTGTGTCCGATGTGTTTTACTACATGGTGAAAAAAGAGACCGATACTTTTGATCCGAACAGCACTTTCCTCACCTACAATGAACCCCGTGGGACCTATTCGGGAGCCCAGCCCATCATGCTCGATTTTTATCTGACCAATTGCCGCCTTTCCAGGGACGGCTATAAAGTGCGGCTCACGATCGACGGCACCGTCGCCCGCATCCTGACCCAGTGGGTCCCCTACTACATCTACGGCCTTAAACGGGGCACCCACACGATCAAGCTGGAACTCTTAGACTCCAGCAACAAGGTCGTCGAAGGGACCTTCAACAGCGTCACTGAGTCGATTT
>JABDEH010000025.1 GCA_013287215.1 Chlamydiota bacterium | reverse complement strand
TCCCAGGCACGCTCAAATAGAATGGTATTCCAACCCTGCTTTCTGAGAAGGCAGGTATTGCTGCCTGTCATCCCATCGTAAGCTCCAAACTCTACGCAGCTTTTCGACGCGACGGGGATCAGTTGGAAGATCTTTGCGATAACGCCATCTTCACCATTTTGGCTATATATTGACGCTTCGTATCGGCTCAAATCGATGGACTCGGCAGTCGCCAGCGATAGGCTCGCGACGAACAAAAGAAAGGATGCAACAAGATTTCGCAACATAAATTTTTACCTTTTTTTAAATAGGACGCAATTTCCATTTTCAATGATCTTGACCACATCGCAGGAATCCAAAAGCAGATCGACGGCAATTTGCCTCTGTTCCCATAAAGTATCATTCATCCAGATATAGCCTCCCTGGCGCACTTTAGGCAGGTATAAATTGACATCCTGAATAGAGCACTCTTCGCTATGGTTCCCATCGATATATAAGATATCAATGGTATCGATCTGGGAGATAGCCTCTTCGGAAGTTTCCCGGATAATTTTTGAGTATTTTTCCAGCTTGTGCGTCTTCAAAAGATTTAAAAACGAATAGTGGATGTAGTTGAGGTTCAGGCTGCCCCACCACTGGAGGTTTTCTTGCTCGTGGATCGGATCGAAGTGTTTGATACATTCAAGCTTATCCCAGGGATCGATCCCGATAATGATTCCATGCTGCAGATGTTTGAGGGCCGATGCGACGGGAAAGAATGAGGAACCCCCAAACACGCCGATCTCGACGTAGACTTCCGGTTTTACCTCTAGAACGAGGTCAATAAAGTTAAGCGCCCTTTCCTTCGTGCACCATCCATCCAACGTAGGAAGAATGTTACAAACATGCGCCTTCATCGCGTCCACTTTGGGATCGGCGGTTAAGAAAGAACAGACAGACATAAATAATAGAGCTAATTTTTTCATTGTTTCACCCATACTCCCCAAATGCAGTTGTCAGAAAATTCTCCAATTTTTGTGCAATGCTCGTTTAGCCACTCGGTGGCGCGTGCAGTCGTATAAACACCGTTTTCATACCAGGTCATGTCGTCAAAGATAATCCATCCCCCTTTCTTCACCAGCGGAACCCATTTGGTGACGTCAAAGTAGGAGGTTTTATCGGAATGGTTTCCATCGACATGCAACACGTCGATATCATAAATAAGAGGAGCCGCCTCCGAAGTGCACTCCATGAGTTCGATCTGGTCTTGCAACCCAAATACGGAGATCTTTTGCATTAAACTACGCATTACCCCTTTATGGTCAACTTGGCCCCAGTGTGCAAGGTTGCTCTCGTTCATCACCTCTTTGATCGACTCCTGGCTATCCCAGGGATCGATTCCATATATTTTACCTGCGCCGTTGGCACGAAGCGCTGTGGCCATCGGGACGAGGGACATTCCTCCCCACACACCGATCTCCACAACGACCTTCGCTCGGTTCTTTTGAATGATGTCGATGAGCACGGCGGCTTTCTCTTTTGAACACCATCCCACCAGCTGGTCCATGTAATAATAGGCGTCTTCTTTGACTTTCGCATTTTGCACCCGGTCTACCATCACATATTCGTAATGGGAAGCGGGCGGCGCATTGTGGTCGGCATCCATAGTGTCTCCTCGTTGTGAGCTTTAAGTGTCGGATTCAGAGTTCAGTTTAGGCAGAATCCTAAAACTTATTGCTAATTAAACACAAGCGAGATTCGTTATACCATTCCCAAAAAATAATGACATAAAGGGCACAGCGTATTTTGCCGAGCACCAAAGCCTGGAGCGAAGGGCCAACTTGAGTTAGTTGGCCTGAGCGAAGGCGAAGGAGCGCAGGTAAAAGACGCCTGCAATTTGTGTCTTTATTTTTTGGGCATGGTATTACATGAAGCTTGCAGAAGCCTTAGTTTCGTGTGACCGTGATGCTAGCTGCCGCTGAGGAAGCCCCATTCGAAAATACAATGACCACAAAATAGCTGGAGGTCTGCCCTTTATGACGATTGTGATCCTTAAATTGCAAAGGCTGGTCTGCGGATACGGTTGCCAGGAGATCCGTTAACGCTGCATCGCGATAAACTTGATAGGATACAGGAATAAAACTGGGTTGCAGCGGAGGAGCACTCCATGTGAGCAGATTGATTAAATCGGTTTGAGAGGCAAATATATTTTTTTTAGTTGTATTTACTTGCAGATTTATAGGAAGGGGTGGCGACTCAATCGAAAAAGAAACGTCAATATAGGTGGGTGTATTAAAAGGAAAGGCGGAACTATCCACCGTCCCAATAAATGTATTGGTCGTTACATCAACCATCGACTACAATGACTTTTATGTGTGGAAGGCAATTGGCAAGGCGTACAGTCCTTCCGTGGTTTTGATTGCCTATAACGGTACGCATTTGCCCCAGGAAGATAAAGTGGTTAAGTATCATCCTTTGTATGTCGGTGGAGGATACAACTACTTTGGCGCCAGCATCCGCGCCCTATATAATTTAGGAAGGTCCAAGGGGTACTCTCTAGTGTATGTAGAGAGTACAGGCACGAACCTTTTCTTCATCCGCGACGACATTCTTAAAGAGAACTGCCTGGTGTTCAAAGATATGAACGATGTCGAAAAGCTCTACCGCAACCCAACGTATGGAAAGGGCCCGAATGGGGGACATGAAAAAGATCCCAAGAATCGCCCCTACCTCACCTCTGAAGAACTGCTCAAGTAATTTGAGGATACAGATGGAGAACGCTCGGCCTTCCCAGTCCCGCAACATTTCGCCTTTAGGAAAGATGCTGCCGCTCTGGTTAGTTTGGGCGTTTTTAGGCTCCGCCTCTTTGCAAGCCGAAGATACGGAAAAATATATCTGTCTGAGCCTTGTTGTCAAGAATGACGCCGGCGCAATTTGGAGCTGTTTGGAGAGCGTCCAAGATATCGTCGACTGCATTTCTATCGTCGACGCCGGCTCCACGGACAATACCTTGGAAATTGTCCAAAAGTTTATCGAGCATACGACAATTCCCGGAAGGATCTATAAACACAATTGGGAAAATGCAGGGCAGATCCATACCCTAGCCGCCCAGAGCGCAAAAATTACGTTGAAAGAATTGCATTTTCCGTTATCGCAGAGCTATTTGCTTGTCCTAAATCCCGACATGCACCTCAAAGTCAGCCCCGGATTTGACAAAAAACTTTTGCAAGCGGATTCTTACCAGGTTCTCGAAAAGTCTAATATGCAATCCTATTGCAATTACTTCCCTCATCTTCTGCGCGCCTCCGTGTCTTGGCAAAGTATCGGGACTACTCATGACTATTGGTCGTGCCGTGTCTCCTATTCCTCAGAAAAACTCCCCTCTTTAACGATCGAGGAGCATATCTTTAACCCCAATCAGCAGGTCCTCGACGATTGCAAGGCGCTCGAGCATGCCCTGCAGCTCGAACCCGACAACAGCCGTTATATGAGGCTTCTTGCGCAAACCTATCAACGCCTAGAAAAGTATGAGAAAGCTAAAGAACACTATTACGCCAGCCTCCAAAAAGAAGGAAATAAAGAGGACGCCTGGTTTTCTAAATACATGCTTGGGGAGTGCTACGAAAAATTAGGGGAATGGACCCATGCCCTCTATTGGTATCTCGATGCCTACCAAAATAACTCGGACCGCGCCGAATCTCTGTTAAAAATCGCCACTCACTATCGGCTGAATGGGCAGAACGACCTCGCCTACATCTTTGCCAAACATGGCTCTCGGATTCCGTTTCCTAGCGCCCAAACTTTTTATCTCTCCCCCGACCTCTATACCTATAAGTTTGATGAAGAGCTCTCTATCATCGCCTATTATACCCGGTTTAAGAGCGAAGGCAACGCCGCCGGCAACGAAGTGGTGTTGAGGAGAAATGTCCCCTGGGGCATCAAAGGGCAGACCAAAAGAAATCTGCTCTACTACATGGAAAACCTAAAAAACACCCGGTTCCAGCCCATTGAGATCGATTTACCCCGCATTCACGAGGGATCTGAGGCAAGATATAATCCCATGAACCCCTCGATCCAACGGACCCAAGATGGATATGACGTCATCTGCCGGGCCGTGAACTACACCCAAAAGGGCGCTAAGCAGTTTGACACCGTCGATCCCAGCGGCGTCTTTCGCACGAAGAACTTTCTAGTCCGCTACGACAAAAATTTTAAACTTCTTTCCCAAAGAGAGATCATCGAAGATCTGCCTCGGGAGAGGATCCGCGCGTTCAATATCGAAGGTTTGGAAGATTGCCGTATCTTCAGTTACGGAAACGACATCTGCTTCACCTGTACCACCGTCGATACGAACCCCGTCGGCATCCATGAAATTTCCCTTTGTAAATTAACCAATGAAGACGACGGCGAGGTCGTTGAAGTGGACAGCCTGACTCCCCTCCTGGGCCCCGACAGGTACCGCTGTGAAAAAAATTGGCTCCCTTTTGTCAAAGACGGCGCCATCCATGCAGTTTACTCGTACGATCCCTTCATCATCTACCGCGTAGATCCCTCTACCGGGGAGTGCGAGACCGTGGTAAAATACACGCCGGCCTACGATTTTTCGGGCTTCCGCGGATCGGCCGGGCCGATAGAGTTCGACGGAGGCTATCTCATTCTGGTGCATGACGTCGTGCTGCTCGAGGACCAATCCCGCTGCTATACCCATCAGTTCCTCTTTTTAGACAAAGAATTTTCCCCGAAGAAGATCTCGAAATCCTTTACATTCCAACATCAAGGCGTCGAGTATTCCACCAGCATGACCTTAGACCACGCAAACGAGAATCTGATTTTAGCCGTAGGGATCGAGGACAGAGAAGCCCACCTCTGTTTTATCGACCTGGAGGCGGTCCGTTCCCAATTGCAGCCTTTGCCTCCAATTTTCGACTTCACCCTTCAACACACACAGTAATTTATGAGACATTTTCTTACACTCTCTGTAATGCTTTTACAAACCTTGGCGGCCCATGCGGGCAATTTTCTGGACCTGCCTGTCGGAGACGCTGTAATCGCCACAAAAAGAATCCAATTCAAGGATTTTCCGGATGCGTTTAATCCCTCGATCCTAAAAGTTGAGCAGGGGTATTTGTTTGTTTTTAGGTATATTCCCGATCTTGAGTTTTTTCCCTTTGATTCAGACATCGTGGTTGCCCTTTTGGACGCCAACTTCGATCCCATCTCCGAACCGGAAATTTTGAATACGCGCACCCTCGTCAGCAAGACGAATTCTCATTCCGAAGACGCCCGGCTATTTTCCTATCGTGGCAGAATTTTTGTCATTTATAACGACAATATCGACCAGGTCATTCCTCATTACTGGGATCGCCGCGACATGTTTATTGCCGAGCTCACCTATGAAAATGGCCGCTTCCAGCTCACAGTCCCGCTCAAGTTGGTTTACGAAGAGGTGTACAAACAGGTGATGTGCCAAAAAAATTGGATGCCCTTTGAAGCGAACGGAAAGCTGATGTTCATCTATTCGATATCTCCGCATAAGATCCTTTATCCCAATCTGCTCAGCGGATCGTGTTATTCCTGCTATGAGACATCTGCTCTGCTTGACTGGTCCCTGGGCAAGCTCAGGGGCAGCACTCCTCCGCAGCTTGTCGACGGCGAGTACCTGTGCTTTTTTCATTCGGCACTGGAGGCATCCTCCGATGCTTCATTCGGGAAGGATCTGTGGCACTATTTCATGGGAGCCTACACCTTTTCTCCCAAGCCTCCCTTTGAGATCACTAAGATCTCCCCGCGGCCCATCATTGGCAAGGGTTTCTACACAAAATCGTATTGCGAGAAAAGGGTGATCTTTCCCGGAGGCTTTGTTGATGGCGGCCCCTACCTTTATGTCGCCTACGGAAAAGACGATTGCGAGATGTGGATTGCCACCTTAGATAAGGCAGCGCTGAAAAGGGAAATGGTTCCCCTCGAATAATATGTTACCATTGTTCATAGATCGGGGGGTAAGTCGTTCCTCCAACATTGACGGAAAGGCCCAGTTGATCCAGTATTATTATATGAGCATCTGTTTTGGACATGCCCCTGATAAAATTCCCTAACTCAATCTCTATGTCAAGCATCATCTTTTCCATTTTCACTAAATCTAAATTGGCAAGAAATTGCTTGAAAAATTTACCTCTTAGTCCAAAGCAGCCAGTTAAAGTTCTTACGTTGGGAATAGGAAAATTGGGTTGGTAGCAGACGCAGGCGTCGAGCTCGGGGTGTTGTTCAACCATATTTAAAAAATCGCGGTTGATAAAGCAGTACCTGCCTGTAAGTTTTACAATAAAATCTTCATCACTGAAGTTAAAGTGACGAAAGGCTTCAATTAATGATTTCGCTTCGTTTACACCTTTGTTTCTGAGGCGGTTGTCATTCACGTTGGAATAACAAACTAAAGGAGTGAATTCTTCAAATAGGGAAGGCGGTGACGTTTGGCAAGCTTCTACGACGTAGGGTTGATAGCCATACTCATTTAAGGTTAACAGGGTCCTCGTGTACTGCTCATTTCTCATTTCGGTGATTTGCAAAGGCCGCATAGGTCTCTTTAGCAAGGCAGAGGTCACAAGAATCTTAATCTGTGGATACTTTTGAGCAGGGGCTTCAAAAGTTTTGCTCGTAGGGTCTTGAGGCATGTGAATCGTTGCTTCAAGAACATGAGCGCTTCCTGCCGCTAACGCACAAAAGATCCACAGATAAAGTTTTCGTCTCGTCATTTCAGTAGAATGTTATGAGTTGCTAGCACATTATTCACGTAAATCCATTTGTCTGTGTTTTTTGAATAACATTCTGCTATGTAATAAAAATCTGCTGCGTACTCAGATGGAATCCACCGAAGCGTTTTACATAACTTGAAATCAATTAAAACTGAACCGGAGTCAACTTTCGAAAGAACTATGGAATCGCCCTTTAAGCGATTTTCCTGGTCAAACGTGTACAGTTTGCCCTCGTCTGCGATATCGAGGAGTCTGTAGAGGTCCTTATGTATCAAATTATCATCGTCCAAAAAGTACAAATAGGTGTCTTCATTCTGCACATGGTCAAGTGCATAATTGCGTTGAGGGTTTCCACTGATTCCTCTACTCTTGTCCCCAGCACTGCCTTTGCTCCTATAAAGATATTCCTTAATCTTTGGATTGCCTTCGTTCTGAAAAATATTCGGATGGTTATAGATTGTTTTTCCATCGTAAACAATGATCCATTCATCGACGTAGTTAAAATCAATGGAATCTTTCACCTTGATTAAATTCTGGGGACGGCAACAGGGTGTGATCACAGTTATTTTCTTTTCGTTCCTTAAAATCGGAGGACCGCCCTCTTTTACCAGCACAAATAGCTTGTCGTTGTCAGATCCCGTTGAACATCTGTTTTTATGATCCATAGAAATAAAGTAGTAGTCTTGAAATTGGTCCAAAATAGGTTTTAACCTGTCGATATAATCTTGTTCGTTGTATGCCAAGAATATATCTTCTATGATCAGCATCCCGCCCGGCTTTAAGTAGGGATGGACGGCTTCGATAACCTTCAATTGATCTTCAAATTGATGCGTGGTGTCGTCGATGATTAGGTCAAATTGGACTCCGGTTGAACGAAATGCCTCTACGATACTCGATAGATCTTTCACGTCTAGCATACCTAGATGAGTGCGATCGTTGCCATATTTGAGCTTGAATTGATTAATCAAACCGAGACTCACATCAAATCCATACAAGGTTGCTTGCGGAAAATAATCCTTCCACATTAATAAGGAGGCACCGTCAAGGATTCCCAATTCAGCAATCGTTAGCGGCGCATTTTGTTTGCTTCTAAATACAGAGTGGTAGAACAACGTATAGGGATGGCAATGCCTGCCGCCCGAGACATTCATTCTTTGCGATGATTTATCTGTATCATAGTGGGCGCCGATCAAGCATAACGGGCTGCTAGTTTCCTTGTAATCAACATGAAAAGAGAACGCTTTATCGGACAAATGCCTTTTTTGCGGCTGTTCAGAACCATGAATCTGTGGTAGAAGACTTAAGAGTGCGATCCACATGGGGAGAGATTGTTTTGCAACACTAAGAAAAAAACTCATTTTTAGCTCCTTTTTTAGAGATGTCCGCGATTGTACATAAAAGCTCAATTTTACTTATAGAGGTAATTGCAAAACTCCATTTGGACAAAAATTGCCCTTTTAGCTCCGGATTCGGATTTCTCGCAAACTTTAGCGCTTCTATAAAATCCTGCTGACACGCTATGATCACGTGAAAAAAATTGGGCAAATCCGGATAGGACCCTTTGCCTTATTGACATCTGATTTTCAACTCGTTTTTTGGACTTGGTCTAGGAGTGTTAGAGATGATTTGCTTACGAGCCTGCCGATATGTTCTAGCCTTTACAGCTTTTTTTGCGGCTATAGAGTTACACGCCGGAATTGAGAAATATTTCAAGAAAGCGGAAAACAAAACAGGCATGCACAGCATGCCTAATGTCGATTTCATTTATGTGATTAATTTAGACCCAAGGCCTGAGCGGTATGAGCGGACTATGCGCATTTTCGAACCCTATGGGATCTATCCTTATCGGTTTTCCGCGGTGAATGGCTGGCAGCTTCCATTTGAAGCGCTGGATGAGCTCGGAGTGATCTACGAGCCTTGGATGCCGCAGGGCCCTGTCTGCACGGTCTATCGCCATGTTAACGGGAAGGAGTATCAAAGTTTTGAGATTATGAAAGAGCCCGGCGTGGCCTACTATGCCCACTCCTTATCCCGCGGGGCTATGGGATGTCTCTTAAGCCATGTGTCGATTTTGCAAGATGCCTATGATTCCGGCTACGGGACCATTTGGATCATGGAAGACGATGTAAAGATTGTAAGGGATCCTCACGAGCTGTCCTCTTTAATTGCCGACCTAGACAGGTTGGCGCCCGATTGGGATGTCCTGTTTACAGACAATGAGATCAAAGGGGCGGGAGGGGTTCCGGTCCCCTGCGTTGCCATTCGTCCGCGGCCTTTGGTAGAGGTGCGGCCGCTACACTATTACCTGCAAAGAACGCAGATCTCTCCTGAGATTGTAAAAATTGGGATGCGCTTTGGTTCCGCTTCGATGATCATCCGGCGCTCCGGGGTGAAAAAACTCTTAGACTTTTTTAAAACAAATAAGGTCTATTTTCCGTACGACATCGATTACTTTATGGTCCCCGGAATTAACCTTTATATGTGCACTCAAGATATCGTCAGCAACATTTGGGGAGGAGATTCCGACAACGGAGGCCCCAATTATTTGAACAAGGAAACCAAACCTTAAAAGAAGATCTATAAATGATGAAAATGACAAAGCTTCTATTTTTGACTTTTTGGACCATTGGGACGTTGCATGCATTGCCTATAAAAACTCCCCGGCATGTCTATACTGGTTTGAATGAAAATATCACAAATAATCCCGGGGATTATCCATTGCCCACGGATATGACTTTTAGAAAGTATGCAAACCACACGATCGATCAAATGACCGAGTATTTTGATCCTGACAGGGTGAACCGTGGGGATACGATTTATCTTGCTGATTGGTACATCTCATGGTTTGTCAAATATGTCCATCCAAAGATTAAACACCCCTATATTCTGATATCGAATGATTCGGATGGGTCGCATCCCGATACCGGGTGTTTTAATTATGATGAGAAATGGGGCGCACCTCCTGATGTATGGGCTGTCCGCACGCTTCTTTATGATTCAAAAGTTGCTGCATGGTTTTGTAAAAACATGCTCCTCTCCAGACACCCGAAGATTATTCAGATTCCGATCGGCCAGAACATTATTTATTGGAGCCTGTGTCCCAAAAGCTTATTTTCGATCCTTCAAAAAGATAGCTTTGAAAAAAAATACCTTTTGTACATGAACATCCAGCTCCCAAGCCATCCGTCCAGACGGCATGTTGCGGAGCTTTTTCAAGATCAGCCCTATTGTTTTAGCAGGATCAAAAATCTGGAGCAAATTCCTGTTTCGAAAGAGCAGTTTTATGAGGAATTGTCCCAGGCGGTTTTTACGGTCGCCCCTCCCGGATACGGCCCCGATACAGTCCGTTTTTGGGAGGCCGTTGCGCTAGATTGTATTCCGATCGTCAAGTATAGCGAGTTAGATGATTTATATGCCGATCTGCCTGTTTTGTTTGTCAATGAATGGGAGGATGTCAACCAGAAATTGTTAGAAGAAGAACTCGCAAAGATCAAAGAAAAGAAAGTGGGAAAAGAGAAAGCATTTTTTGATTACTGGGCGAGAAAAATCGACGCCTATCAAAAAGACCTCAGGGAAGGAAGGAATGCATTTTCTACATTGCAGGCCACTAGCTTTGACGAAGAAACGCTCTCTGTGTTGTCGAATTTGATCAACCAAAAAACATCTAGAGTAGATCAATTGTTATGCATAGGCGCAGCCATGGGATTGCGCCCTTTTGAACTCGCGGAAAGATGTCCTTCACTTTCTAGAATTTATATTCAAGATCCTTGGGGAGCCTGGGGGCATGAGATAGCGGATGCTCATTTGCAGGGGTTCGCAAATTCCAGCATGTTTTCTCAGACACACAGAATGCGGGCGATCTACTTTAATGATCATCCCTATTTTGCCATCGAGCAAGAGAGATCTAAAAAAACACACGTGTTTTTGGACCTTAGTTATTTAAGGCACAAATTACCTGATGATCTTGATACCGTTTATCAGCATTCTCTCAAAGGTTCATTAGTGTGCGGCAATATGTCCCGGGATGCTTATGTGAAAAAGATACTTGATAAATTTTCTAAAAGCCATCGGGCCCAAGTGAATTATTTGGGAGATATTTGGTACTTCATTAAATGAACAGCCCTACACCGACACACCCCAAGGAGCTCTATGTCACTTCTTAATGCAGCAGTAGTATTATCGTTGTTCTGGTCTGTGTTTTCTTATGGCGCTCTCACAGACCACTTTAAAAAAACTGAAAAAGGGTCCGCGGTCCACAAAATACGCAACGTGGACTTTATCTACATGATCAACTTGGACCAAAGGCCTGAGAAATTTAAATTGTCTGTCGATCAATTGGAAAAATTCGGCATTACCCCTTATCGTTTTTCGGCAGTGAATGGATGGGAACTTACAGTGGAAGACATCAATGATGTGGGATTGAAATATCAGCCGGACATGACCTCTCTGTTGGCGACGACGTATTTACCCGAAAATGGCGGGGTAGGAACTCACGAGCAAATGACCGTTTATGGCAGGGCCTATTTTTGCCACTGCATGGCTCGGGGTACGATCGGTTGCGCGCTTAGCCATCTCTCCGTTTTGCAGGATGCCTGGGATTCCGGTTATGAAACAATCTGGGTCATGGAAGATGATATCGAAGTGGTCCAAAACCCCAATATTATCTCCGATTTAATTGATGAACTGGACGCGCGCGTGGGGAAGGACAAATGGGACGTGCTCTTTACCGACCAAGACATTCGAGTGAAGGGAGGGAAATATGTCCCTGCTTATGGCGCGGCAGCCCGGCCTGATATGGATTGTTCTGAGTCCGACAAAGGGCGCTATCGTAAAAAATTCACCGAAAAAAAACGGATCTCCATGAACTTAAGGAAGATCTCCGCCCGGTTCGGGGCTCACTCGATGATTATCCGCCGCTGCGGAATCGGGAAGCTTTTGGAATTTGCAAAGGAGCACCTCATCTTTCTTCCCTACGATATGGACAATTATTTACGCGACGATATTCACCGCTATTGCTCTACTTTTGATATTGTGAGCAATTTAGTCGGCTCCCTCTCTGATAACGGAGAAGCTTATTATAAACGGCGGCAAGGAGCTGAAGGTGGTTAGGAGCACCCCTTCGAACAAGCTTATCATTTTTACGGTTTCTGTTGTTTTGAGCGCCAGTGGAGTTTGTTCCTCACCAAAAGCTCATGAAATGTGGTGGCAGGAAAAAGTGGGCGTGACGACTTCGTATGAAGCCTTGGCTAGTTGGCATGGAGATATTAATGCCCGTGAACGGATCGCGTTACGCGAGGAGATCGTCCAGCAAGGATATACATCTATTTTAGATGCCGGATGCGGCCTTTGCGTGGATTATGAAGGCATTAGAAGCTCGGGGATTACAATCTGCTATCAAGGATTGGACATTACCCCCAAATTTGTCGATCACGCGACAAAGCGGGGCATCCCGGTAGTTTTGGGAAGCATCGAAAGCATCCCTTTTGAGGGCAACAGTTTCGATATCGCCTATGCTCGCCATGTTTTGGAGCATTTAGAGTATTACGAGGCGGGGCTGACAGAGCTCATCCGTGTCGCAAAAAAGGAAGTGTTTGTGAATTTTTTTAGCATTCCCGATGTTTCAGAGAGGACAGAACTCATGATGTGCGAGGGAATTCCACTCTATCACAACTATTATAACAAAATGAAAATGGAACAATTTCTTTTAAAAAATCCCAAAGTGAAATCCTTTCGATGGACGTACGATATTTTGCAGATTTACTTATGAGAGCTACCAGACAACACTCTTCCGATCTAGGTGCTGAATAAAAGGGCCGGCGCCATAACCACCATAAAGATAGGTTCCCCATTTCAGATGGAGGCTGCTGTCCTGCTGGCAGTCGCCTGCTACCTTTCCCATCATGATCCCATCGGGAAACATTTTGACATCTCCAATGTAGGGAAAAATGGTTTGCTCATAATAATCCTTCCGGGAAATTTGATCATGGTCGCCAAACCCGTAGGTTCGGAGTAAGGGAAAAGCGCTGCCGCCTGCGATGTAGTCATCGATGTAGCAGTCACATGCATTGCTTTTGCCTAAAGTATTGAGGCCGTCATTGAAACGTACAAATTTTATATTGTGGTTCAGGTCCATGGCATCAAGAAGCCCGTGCAGATCGATAGGTTGTAACAACATTAAATCCTCTTGGTGGATATAGGCGTATTCCGTTCTTATGTATTTCAGAGCTTCCTTAAGCAGGCCTGAGTAGTGCCCGTGCTCTTTGCAATATAGAAGTTTTGTGTTTTTAAAATGGGGGTGGCTCTTCACCAGTTCTTCGACTTTTTTCTTATAGGCGTTGTAGTTCGGTTCATCTGCCGGATTTTTTACCCCGTCAAAAGCGATCAACTTGGGAATTTCAGAAAAATTGGGGATGTTTTTATAGAGGCTGTGCTGACTGATTTCAAGAAGGATGGTGCGGGGGTTGCAGGCTGCGGGCGATGTGAGTGTGATGATCGTTAATCGGGATTTGACATCCTTGGAGAATATAAAGCAGGGAACAAGTAAAGCTAAAAAAATTACTTTTTTAAACATCGGCCGCCTCTTATCTTTTTCTGACTAAAATACAATTGCAGTTCTCGATGACATCCACGATGGTGCAGGAATCGAGCAGGCGCTGCAGAGCTTTGCGCTTGGGGATGTGATTATTGACGACCAAATGGGCGTTGGAAAAGAGGACATATCCTCCTTTTTTTACTTTGGGTAGATAGAGCTCGACATCTTCCACAGATCTTGCCTCAGAGTAGTTTCCATCGAGATGGAGGAAATCAATTTCGGAGATACGTTCGATGGCCGCGTTAGAGGGTTTGGGAATGATCTTACACTGGGAGCCGATATCCCAATCTTTCAGTGCAGTTTGAAATTGGTCAAGGGCAGCGGGCATGTTGGTCTGACTCCACCACGCCTTGTTGGGGTCGTCATCCGACATATCTCGGGTCGCAACCCAATTCGACCAAGCATCGATGGCGTATAAGATCCCCGTGCCAAGATGTTTTAAAGCGGCGGCTATTGGAAGAGCAGAAAAACCCGAATAGACACCGATTTCGACACAGACTTCCGGTTTGGAGACAAAAACGGTGTCCATAATCAGCCGCGTTTTCTCTTCAGAACACCAGCTGCCTCTGAGATAACAGACAACTTCATTTTTTAGATGATTAAATGCAGGATCTTCCCAATGGGGGACAGAGATGCAATTAGGAAAGTTCCCGTTTGTACTATGAGCGTGGGAATTGCCAAATGCAATCACCAAAAAAAAGATGGCCATCAAATGTTTCATGATTATCTCTTATTGCTGTTTGGGTTTGAGACGCCACCAGGTATAGCCCGTTTCTATATCCAGATTGAGTTCTTCAGCTCCTTTTCTCACTCCTGCTGCGACGGATCCCCAGCAAAAATCATCTCCGCAGAAAACGCCCCCTTCCTTGAGGTGAGGATACCAGTGGATGATATCTTGATAGACGGCTTCTGTGACGTGCGAGGCATCGATATAGATTAGATCTGCCTTAACATCGAGAATTTTTGCGGCTTCCAAAGAATCCATGCGGATGGGAACGATCACTTGGGTCAATCCGGTATGGATCACGTTGGAAAGAAAGATCTCATAGAGTTGCGGTAAACGGGGGTCTTTTTGATGAACATCTTCAGAAGGACTGCCGAGCCAAGTATCAATCGCGTACACTTTTCCAGCGGGACCTACTTTTACGGCTAAATCCCGGGTGGAAAGACCAAGCCAGCTGCCCACTTCGATCACGGTTTCTATTTTCTGCCTTGCAAAGCATTCCTTCAAATGAGGCTCATTGGCATACCATCCGTGTTCATCAAACGGGAACAACATTCTCAAAGAACAATAGGGTTCAGGCATTTCATCTGCCTCTAAGGGGTGGAAGAGCGAGCCTAAGGCGATGCAGGATAAGATGAGGTGCAGCATAAATTCTCCTTAAATGTAGATCATCGAGTCCATCGGTGATAAAAATAGATTCCTTCACTCTTAAATTTTTCAATGGCTGCCGATTCCTCTAGCAGGCTGCCTGAAAATAGGTGGGTAAAAGGTTGCGGCGACCAATCGGTGATCTTCATTCCACTGACCGGATCGAGCTTCTCTGTACGCCGGTACTTGGCAACGAGGGACATAATCACGACCTCCTCGGGGAAGCAGGAAAGGAAGGGATAGCCCAGTTCGGCGCACCTATAATAGTCTTTGACCAAGGCGTGGGTATTTTCTGTGTTCATTTTTAGGCCAAAAATCACCGTGCAGGCGCAATTGATTTTCAAGACGTCCACACCTGTTAACTGGAGCAGCAATTCTCGCGTTGCCGGAAGGATAACATTCCAAGCTTCCTCAGGCATCATCCAGCCGTGGATGAACCCCCCGGACTTATCGAGCCATTCAAACAAAGGGGAAGGATCGCGGATCGGCACTGCAGTGGAATCGATCCATAATACTTTATTAAAGCCCAGTTTATAAGCCTCCAGCATCATGAAAATTTTAAAAGAATAGGGAACTCCTACATATTGAGTTTCTCTACCGGTTGGATTGGGAAATCCCCCCAACTAAGTAGAGAAGATAACCATTAAATCCGGAGGCGCGCAACGCGCCGGGTATATCTTTGATCGAAGAGGGATAAACATTATTGTACGGGGCGCAACTCACAATGCAATTTCCACCGCCTCTCCCAATCTTAACTAACTTCTTGACCGGATATAGCTGTTTTTTAGGATCGATCAGGACCTGTTTGAGGCCCTTGGCGCTGCGGCCTAGAAATCCCCCTTCTGCAAGATACCCTTTGTCTTGAGGAAAGAGACTATGGATCAGCGGGGCGATGTCAATTTTTCGCAACTGCCTTTGAATCTCTATGTAGTCGTCGGGGGTCAGATTTTCTTTTTCGGGGAAGTCGATGGCAAACGGGTTTTTTCTGTAATTTTCTCTGTTGTTTTCTTGCAGCAGCTCTTCGCGGAGCATGTTGAAATTGAGGGAAGGGTCTGCGAAAATGCAGGAGGCCAATCCTATGAATATGCTGAGAAAAATGGATCTGCGCATAGGGCCTCTAGGAGTTCTTTTTGTTTATGTACTCTTTGCGGATGAAAATGGCATCCCCTTGAACGCCCTCATTGTACCAATGGGCAATCATGGAAAATCCTTGCAGTTCAAGGTACTTCTTTAGGTAAACGAACTGTGTGGTCCCCTCTCGAAATTTAAAAAAATTGGTCTCTGAGTAGATCGCGCGCACTGTTTTTAAAATTTTAGGGGAACTCATCAAAAATTGGAGCTCAAATCCCTCGAGATCCAGCCACATAAAGTCGATGGCCTTAACCCCGTTATTTTGACACCAGTCATCAAAGATCACGCAGGGCACGGTGATTTCAGGGCCTTTAAAATGAACTTTCTGAGCCTCGGAGGGCTCCAATAGGGAACTAGCCCCTTCAAAGATGGGATCATCGCCCGTACTTCCCCAACAGACGTAGAATTTTGCCACCCCATTGTAAGTATTGACGGCGAGGTTATAGCTTGACGCGTTGGGACAAGACTTGATTTTTTCCTGATGTTCTGCAAAGCGGGCAGGGTTGGCTTCGAACGAGATGACTTTTCCATGAGGCCAGTGCCGTGCCATTCGAACACTATCAGATCCGTCGAAAGCGCCGACTTCAAAAACAGTGGGGTTTTCAGGGATATATTTACTGACGATATCTAGCCTGTTTTCATATTTTTCCCATTCAGGATTTCCTTCGTAGTGGTACTCATTATGATATCCGAGAAGCGGGAAGTGTTGTAATGTCAAGAATGATAAGATCAGGATCAAATAGGTCATGCGAACTTCCTTGGTTGGCTCATCTTTGCGTATCGAGATAGACTTGTAATCGCGGACGCTCTTGCAGTATGGAGGGTAGCTCGGATTCTGCGCAAACAATTTCTCCAAGCCATGAATAGGGTGTACATTTCGCGCGCCATGCCGAAACAGACAAGCCGAGTTCCTCCGGGTATCCGCTGATATTAGGATAAACTCTTTGGGTAGCGCGGTACCAGCTTTCCAAACAGCGGATTGCCTGTGGATGGTCCATTTTTAAACCGATCATTGCCGAGGATATATGCCGAATATGTTCATAGGAATCCTTGGAAATCCCAAGAGACTTGGCAGCGCTCAGATAGTGCAATCGTTCGCCGGAAGCTAGAGAACCTATCCACAGGAGAAAATATCCGTGCGTCTCAATTTCTTTGAACACCAATTCCAAATCCGTGAGGGGGTGGATCGCCGTGTCAATCCATAGGACCTCTTTATATCCCAAAAGCTGGGCTTCGCGTAAAAAAGCCACCTTAAATGCATAGGGCACATGAGCAAGTTTAAGGCCTCCGAACTCAGTATTGGGAAAACCGCCGATACGCAATAATACGTGGCCGCTATATCCGCACTTTTCGATTTCAGAAAGCACTCTACGCGCCTTTTGGGGATAAATGCCGTTGGGTGAAGTGAAGAGTAGAATGCATCTTTGCTTTGTTTTTTCAGTAACGTTAAAACTATATTTTTCGATGATCGGCATTTGACCTTCCGGGCCGATCAGTTTAAAGTTTCTGATCATTTTGATCCTGGAATGGCGGAAATACAGTTCAGTCAAATAGGGCCTTTCTCCATAGCTGATGTAGTTTTCGATCAACCGATATTCATCGAGCGTGGGATGAGTAATATCTACAACGGAGGACCATAAGTGTTTGAGTTCCTCATCCATGTAGCCATAATCGGGAGGCTGATCAGACCCATAAACAAGATGAGACCCCGCCGCAAAGAAAAAAACTATACGCTCTAAGAGATATTGAAAGCGGATGATATTATCCTCGCGCATGTTCCACTAAGTGCTGAAGCATGAATACAAACTCTTCCTGATCCTGATTTTTTCTTAGTTTAAATTCCATGACCCTTTCTATATCGACGAGAGGGGGAATTTGCTCCTCTGCGTAGTTGACAATGATCAAATAGAAGTCTAAGTCAGGAAAAATTTTTCTAAGGGAGTTCCTAAGAGTTTCCGCTTGAAGTTTGTCAATTGTTATACAATCGCTTTTGAAAGGTGGAATATTTCCATGCAGCCTATCACCGGCTGATCGTATGAAATAGACCCTTCCTTTGTATTCATTGAGTTGCCGGAATCTATTGATGCGTCTTTCGTAGATCTCTTGAACTAATGGAAAAGCTGTTTCAAAATCCCCCACACCGTCCCAAATATGAACATGATTAAGGTTGTATTTTGTGTTTACAACGTAACTCGTTATCCCAGGGACCAGTTGCAGATAAGATTTATCAAAAAAAAATGCAAAGTTGTCTTCCAAGACCTCAAGGAATCCTCGATAATCGCAGGTGAGTATCCAATCAAAGGGAAATGCCGCAGTTCTCATATGGTTATTGCCAACTTGTGTGGCCACAAAACAGCCGCATCCCAGACTCACAAAAATTGGTTGGGACGAATTTTCCAGATCTGCTTGGTCTGCGTTCACGTCTTGAAGGATAACCAACACACAGAAAAACAAAGCAAAGGGGCCTATTTTCATTCGTTTGATCCATCTGTTCACTAAGTTGATCAAGGAGGCAATTTACTCTAAATTTCCTCTAGTGTCAAGAATCACTTGAGAGCCTTCTTCGTTGTGAAATTCCTTGAATTATGCAATACTCCCG
>JABDEH010000024.1 GCA_013287215.1 Chlamydiota bacterium | reverse complement strand
TTAAGCCCATTTTGATCGAGGGGTCTTTTTCATTGAGCTTGAAGGAGCCCGATTTGGCAAGAGGATTGTTGTGGATGGACTTGTTGAGCCAGCGGAAAATGGCCATGGTCGCAAGGCCGGCAATGAAGATGACAGCGGATATCATCATGAGGGAATGGGCCCAGGCGTCGGTCCCTTGCTCGGCGTTCAGGCTGATCCCTAAATTCGCGATGAAGGTGGCGAGGTTTCCGGAAAAAATAGAGGAGAGGTTGGCGACGACGGCGAGAATGGGGTAAAACCGTTTGGCGGCCTCTACAGAAGTGATCTCATTGACAAATCCCCAAAAAAGGACGGTCACGATGGCGGGGCTCCACAGTTCCGACATGACGTAGTAGGCGGTAAAGGTCCAGTTGCGGAAGATGGAAATCAATCCATGGAAACCGGCGGGGAGCAGCTTTCACATTGATCGGCAAATTGGTGGGGATGGAGCGATTCGTGAAAGGGGTAGATGACAAAGGAAAAGAGGAAAAAGAAAGAGATAAAGATACTGATCATCACATAGAAAACTTTTTCTGTGTTGAAGCGGTTCGATAAGCGGGTGAAGAGGAGCATCATGAGCAGCGACATCGGAAGGATCGCATAGGTTTTAATAAAGGGGAGGGCGTCGGCGCCGGAGGATTTGGCGGTGATGACAAGGGCGTCCTTAACGGTGCGAAGCAGTGTGTAGTTAAGGCAGATCAAGAAGAAGATAACCAGCATCAGGGTAAAAACCTTCAGCTCGTCGCGATGCACTGGCCAGAAGAAGGATCTCAGCTTACCGAACAAAGGAGACGGTGCGTCTGACATATACCCCAGTAAAAATTACCCCCATTTTGGCTGATTTCGACTTATTTGACAACAGCTCTTATTCAATAAAACTATTTCTTTGCAATTGACAAATCGGGCACGAGAAGAAAGAAAAGACTTTATGCCCCTTCCCCAAACGTGCCCGTTTGCCTCCTTCCCCATTTTGGAGTGCGGTTTACGCATTCCAAAATCAGGAGCCCTCCTTCCCCGTGCCCGATCTTATTTCGCCTATGAAAAAATGATTTACGTTGTTGGTTAAATAAAAAAATTTGATAATGGCTTAAAAGTAGGGTTTAAAGGGGGATTGTGCTATGCTTGCGTCTATGAAAAAATCAAATATTGAGTGGCCGATCGCCAGTTACATCATCGGGTACCATCTTGCGCTTTTAGTGGGGCTGCCCTTCTTCTTCATGACGCATACCCCGTCCGCGGGAATTTGGATTGCCTCGGCGATCCTTTTTTATATTTCCGGGATCAGCGTAACGGCGGGATATCACAGACTTTATTCGCACATGGCCTATAAGGCGAACAAAGGCGTTGAAGCGGTGTTGCTTTTCTTTGCGACGATCGCAACTCAGGGAAGCGCATTAAAGTGGTCATGCGACCATCGCCGGCATCACGCTTTCGTCGATACCGATCGCGATCCCTATTCGATTAATAAGGGCTTTTGGTTTGCTCACATGGCCTGGCTATTCTACAAGACCGAGCCGATTGATCCGAAGGTCGTGGCCGATCTCTATAGAAACCGCCTGGTGGTGTTCCAACATAAGTATTACGGCATTCTGATGGTGGTTACAAACCTGATCGCCGTTCTCTTTATCGGTTACCTAACCGGTGACTATGCAAGCGCGTTTGTGATCGGCTGGGGCGTTCGCCTCTTCTTCTCTCACCACACCACATGGTTCATCAATTCTTTAGCCCATACCTGGGGATCTCAGTCCTTCAGCCAGGAACACACGGCGGTTGACAACTATATTCTTTCTTTGATTACGTTCGGAGAAGGCTACCACAACTATCACCATACGTTTGCCCACGATTACCGCAACGGCACGCGCTGGTTCCATTTCGACCCGACCAAATGGGTGATCTGGGTCCTTCATAAGTGCGGCGCGGCCCATGGGTTAAGACGGGTCAATGCGGTGCAAATTGAGGAGAGGATTGTGATCGAGCACAAAAAAAGAGCTGCTTGAGACTGTTCGCGAGTTTCTCTCCTCCAACAGCACATTGATCGAAGAAAAAATTGAAAAAATGACGGATGAGCTTCTAGCTCAATGCGCGCAGCTCCATCAGCTGGTCAAAGAATATCAAGCCCGTAAACAAGAAAAAACGGCGGATAAGGACCTTCTCAAGAATTTGAACCTTGAGATCAAGACGGTGAAGAAAAATCTTAAAGCCACTTGGAAAGATTGGAAACAAACATCGAAAGATGTGCTTGCCTCACTGCCTTATGAGACCAATTCTCAAACCTCTTAAAGAACTATGCAACATCAGGTTGTCATGAATAAAGAGATTAGAAAAAGCAGCGATCGGGGATTTTTCGATCACGGCTGGTTAAAAACCTACCACACATTTTCTTTCGGCGACTACTACGATCCCCATTTTATGGGGTTCCGCACGCTCCGGGTCATCAACGAAGATCGCATCCAAGGGAAACAAGGGTTCCCGACCCATTCCCACAAAGACATGGAGATCTTGACGCTCATGCTCGAGGGTGAGCTGGCGCATAAGGATAACATGGGCAACGGTTCGGTCATCCATGCCGGAGAAGCGCAGCTGATGAGCGCCGGCAGCGGAGTGACGCATAGCGAGTTCAACCATTCGGCAACGCAGGATGCCCATCTTCTCCAAATCTGGATCCAGCCCGATACGAAAGGGCTCTCGCCGGGTTATCAGCAAAAAAAATTAGAACTACCAGAAGATCAGTGGGTCTTGGTGGCTTCTAAACAGGGGCTGCACGGGTCGCTGCGCATCCACCAGGATGCGGAGGTCTCGATTGCGCATTTGGAAAAAGGGCACGCGCTGGACCGGGTTCTCAAAGAGGGGCGCTACGGATGGCTGCATATCATTACGGGTTCTGTGAACTGCGATGGGGTGTCTCTCCAGAAGGGCGATGGTATGGCCATGGAAGGAAAAAAGCATTTTCAGCTGACTGCGACCTCATCTGCTAAAATCCTCTTCTTTGATTTGAATTAGAATTTTCGGATTTGAAGAACTCCTTTTGGAATTAACCTGTAGGAAGATGATTGCAGAAATTTTGAATTTCGAGTACGCTTTCCCAAACTATGAGTGAAACATTTCCACAGCGCGAAGAGCGGATCTTAGATTTTTGGCAGCGGGAGACGATTTTTGAGCGCTCGCTCGAAAACCGCAAGGGCGCCCCCTATTTTTCTTTTTACGACGGCCCTCCGTTTGCCACCGGGCTCCCACACTATGGGCATCTGCTCGCCGGCACGATCAAAGACGTGGTCCCCAGATACAAGACGATGAAGGGGTTTTATGTCCCGCGGCGCTTTGGATGGGACTGCCACGGTCTTCCTGTGGAAAACGAGATTGAAAAAGCCCATGAGCTGTCGGGCGCCCCTTCGATCGCAGCATTCGGGATCGGCAAGTTTAACGAGGAGTGCCGCAAGATTGTCTTCCGCTACACCCAGGAGTGGGAGCGGACGGTGTCGCGGATGGGCCGCTGGGTCGACTTTTCTAGGACCTACAAGACGATGGACCCCTCGTTCATGGAATCGGTCTGGTGGGTGTTTTCAGAGATCTACAAGAAAGGGCTTGTCTACGAAGGGTTTAAAGTGATGCCCTTTTCAGCGCAGCTCGGCACGCCAATTTCTAACTTCGAAGCAAACCTCAATTACAAAGATGTGGACGACCCTTCGCTCGCCGTCTGCTTCGCGCTGGCGGGCGATCCTGAGACGAGTTTTGTCGCATGGACGACTACCCCGTGGACGCTGCCTTCCAATTTGGCGCTCCTTGTGAACCCCGAGCTCGAGTATGTGAAACTGAAGGATCTGGAGAGCGGCACGTGTTATATTTTAGGCGCCTCAAGGGTGCCGCTGTATTTCAAAGAACGTTTTGAAATTGTCAAGACTTACAAGGGAAAAGAGCTCGCGGGGATGCGCTATGAGCCGCTCTTTCCCTATTTTGCGACCCGCAAGGACCGCAGCGCGTTCCGCGTGATCCTCGAAGAGTCGGTAGGAGAGGAAGAGGGGACGGGGATTGTGCATGCGGCCCCGGCGTTCGGGGAGTTGGACTTTTTTGCGTGCGCGCGCGAGGGGATTGAACTGGTCTGCCCGATCGATCAAAATGGAAAATTTACAGATGAGGTGCCCGACTATGCGGGACTGTTTGTCAAAGACGCGGATAAGGAGATCATCAAACGGCTGAAAGCAGAAAAAAAAGTGCTGCACCATGGCCAAGTGCGCCACCGCTATCCGTTCTGCTGGCGCTCCGATTCGCCGCTGATCTACAAAGCGGTGCGGACCTGGTTTGTCGCGGTCGAACGCATCAAGGAGCAGCTCCTGGCCGCCAACGAGAAAATTCATTGGGTCCCGCGCCACATTAAAGAGGGCCGCTTTGGCAAGTGGCTGGAAAATGCCCGAGACTGGGCGATCTCGAGAAACCGCTATTGGGGCACGCCGATTCCACTCTGGCGCAATGAGGATGGGGATTGCATCGTCATCGATAGCATCCAGGAACTCGAGAGGAGAACAGGGATGAAGGTGACTGACCTCCACCGCCATTTTATCGATGACCTCACCTTTATGCATAATGGGAAGTTGTTTCGCCGCATCCCTGAGGTGTTCGATTGCTGGTTTGATTCGGGTTCGATGCCCTACGCCCAGAGCCATTTTCCGTTTGAGAAGCCTGAGTCGGGTTTAAGCCCTGTTCCCGCAGACTTTATTGCCGAAGGGCTCGATCAAACGCGCGGCTGGTTCTATACGCTCACGGTCCTTTCTGTGGCCCTGTACGATTTGCCGGCCTTCAAAAATGTGATCGTTAATGGCATTATTTTGGCCGAAGACGGCAACAAAATGTCAAAGCGGCTCAAAAATTATCCCGATCCTGATGTGGTCATCAACCAGTATGGCGCGGATGCGATCCGTCTTTACATGATGAACAGTCCGGCCGTGAATGGGGACGACTTAAAATTTTCTGAGCGGGGCGTCGAGCTTGTGCTGCGCCAGGTGCTCATTCCCTTCTGGAACGCCTATATCTTTTTGTCAACCTACACGAAGATTTATGCGTGGAAACCCAAACGCAAACCGGCCCCGGAAACCGACATTGACCGCTGGATCCTGTCTTTGTCTCAGAAGCTTGTTCTTGATGTCACGACTGCGATGGACCGCTATGAGCTGAGTCAGGCTGTGATCCCGTTTGTGGAATTCATCGATCAGCTGACGAACTGGTACATCCGCAGGTGCCGCTCCCGTTTTTGGTCCGACGTCGCCTCAAAAGATCGAGACCAGGCTTTCGAGACGCTTTACGAAGTGCTCCTCATCCTGTGCGAGGTCACGGCGCCGTTCATCCCGTTCATCAGCGATGCGATCTACCAAGAGCTGCGCGAAACCATTGCGCCGGCATCTGTCCACCTATGCAATTTCCCGGTATATGACGCGAAGCTGCGCGATGAGGTCCTAGAGAAGGAAATGGCGCTGGTGCAAACGGTGGTGAGCATCGCCCATAGCCTGCGCAAAGAAAATAAACTCAAAGTGCGTCAGCCTCTCTCTACGGCCCATGTGATCAGCGCTGATCTTGAGGTCTACCGCGCTCTGAAAAAACAGAAGCACCTCATTGCGGACGAGCTCAATGTCAAAGAAATGGAATTCCACTCCGAAGAGAAGAGTTTTGTGACGCTTGTGCCCAAAGCGAACTTCCGCATCTTGGGCAAAAAAGTGGGCAAACTGATGAACGGCGCTCAAAAAGCGATCCAGGCGCTCAGTCAAACCGAGCTTCACAGGATTCAACATGGGCACAATTTGAAAATTACGGTGGAAGGGGAAGAGATTCTGCTGACCCCGGAAGATGTCACCGTGGAGCGTCAAGTGCTCGAGGGGAATGTCGCTGCTACCCAAAACGGGATCACGGTTGCCTTAGACACGAAGCTCAATGCGCAGCTCCTTAAAGAGGGGCTTAGCCGCGAGCTGATTAATAAGATCAACACAATGCGTCGCGATGAGGGATTTGCCGTGTCGGACCGTATTGCAGTTATCCTCCAAACGACGGAGCGGGTGAAAGAATGCTATGAAACTTATCAAGAGCTTATCAGGCACGAGGTGCTGGCGACGCACGTAACCTTTGGCCCTTGCTCCGGCAGCGTCTTGGACCTCAACGGCGAGCCCACCACGATTTCTATTTCCATCGCATGAGTATCAACGTTAAACCTTACCAAGCGAGATGGGCGGGGGCCTTTGAAGAGGAAGCGCGCAGACTAAAAACAGTTTTTGCCCCTCTATCCGCAGACTTTTATCACATTGGGAGCACGTCCATCTCAGGCTGCAGTGCAAAACCGATCCTCGATATTTTGGGTGTCGTTGCTGATGTGACGGTTGTGGATGACTACAACGGCTCTTTATCTCAGCTGGGCTTTGAGCCGCTCGGCGAATATGGGATGAAACAGCGCCGCTTTTTCCGCAAACGATCGGGCACCCATGTCAACCTGCATATCTTTGAGGATACCGATCCGGAAGTAGAGCGCCACCTGCGTTTTTGCGATTATCTGAGAAGACATCCCACGGTTATAAGGGTCTATAGCGAACTAAAGATAGAACTTGCCGAGCAATTCCCACAGGATATCCAGGGATATACACTGGGGAAAGTGAAGTTTATTAAGGAGATTGATATTTTGGCAGCGCTGGAGGCAGATCATTTTCTCTGTCCTCCTTTGAAAAATCCGCAGAGAAAAAGTCAGTGGTCGCTCTCCGAGACGATTGCGGCGATGGAAGCGAACAAGCATCTGCATATGACTTGCTTCACCAAATATATCCCTGCCATCCAGCGCGTGTTTGAGCCCGACGTCACTGTCGTCCGTAAAGGGAACGTGGCGATGTATTTAGACCTCGATCATTTTATTCCTCCCGAGACTGTGAGCACGCTCCAATTCGTGCGCGCGGCGACGACATCCCACCTTCAATCTTTTTCACAGGTGGTGGTGGCTGTAGGAGAAGATCCTAAAGCTTTTGATCAGCTTTATAGTAAAATACCTCCCATCTTATACAAGCAGGGGAGCAATTTAAAGATGACCATCGCGTATGCTGATGGGGTTGCCGTGGGCATCGGCATTCTACTTCTTCACGCCAACGTCGCAGGGCTCTATTACATCGCCACGGTCCCGGCTGAGCAAAAAAAAGGATATGGGACAGCGATGATGGTCTATCTGCTGAAGCGCGCCAAAGAGAGAGGATTTCATCGAGCTGTCCTGCAAGCTTCCGCTGCCGGAAAAAGTCTCTATGAGCGCCTTGGCTTCCAAGAATGCTGCTTCTTCAAAGAATATTCCTGACAGTTCAGATACCACCTCCTACGTCGGCGGCATCTGAAAAGTATGCTTCCGCAGTTTGATGGCCGGTGTTTCCATTTTTCAGCTGCCTCGACGAAGGAGAGGTACCTGAACTATCTGAAGAATTGTCCTATCCCTAAAAGAAAATATTTTTTATAAGTGTCAGCATGGATGTCGTCGTCTTATCGCGCATACAATTTGCGCTCACCAGTATGTTTCACTATTTATATCCTCCGCTCAGCATCGGGCTTGGGTTGATGCTGGTGATCTTCGAGGGGATCTACATGAAAACCAAGAACCCCGCTCTACAAACAGATTACGAGGTTTTGGGTGAAGGTTTTTGCGCTGACTTTCGCTCTGGGCGTGGCCACGGGATTGGTGCAGCTTTTTGGCTTTGGGACCAACTGGGCACGCTACTCGCGCTTTGTCGGCGATGTGTTTGGCAGCGCGCTCGGCGCCGAAGGGATCTTTGCGTTCTTCCTCGAATCGGGATTTTTAGGCCTCGTGCTGTTTGGATGGAACCGCGTCAGTGAGCGGATGCACTACTTTTCGACGATCATGGTCTCGCTGGGCGCCCACTTCAGCGCACTGTGGATTGTGATTGCCAACTCGTGGATGCAAACGCCGACAGGTTATAAAATTGTCGGACAGGGGACCCAAGCTCGCGCTGTCGTGACCGATTTTTGGGCGATGATTTTCAACCCCTCATCGATGGATCGGGTGACTCATGTGATTTTGGGGTGCTGGCTCGCCGGGATTTTTTTAGTTTTGAGCGTCAGCGCCTACTACTATTTGAAAGGCAAACATCTTCCGTTTGCCAAGGCGTGTATGAAGATTTCCTTGTGGGTGGCCTTGGGTGTTCTATTGCTCCAACTCTCTTCCGGCGACGATACGGCGCAGGGCGTGGGAAAAAATCAGCCCGCCAAGCTCGCTGCCATGGAAGGGGTGTTTAAAACACAGGCCCGCGCGCCCTTGACGTTATTCGGATGGGTCGATACAAAAAATCAAACGGTCCACGGCGTTCAAATTCCGGGACTGCTCAGCTATCTTACCTTTAGAAACATCGACACGCCGGTCCAAGGTCTCGATCAGGTCCCTAAAGAAGATTGGCCCAAAGTGCAGGCGGTATTTCAGACCTACCATACGATGGTAGCGATGTGGGTCCTCATGTTTGTGTTGACATGCGTTGCTTTAACTCTGTGGAGAAAAAAGCGTTTAGAAAAAGCGCGCTGGGTGCTTAAAGGTTTAGTGGTCTCGGTGGCGTTCCCCATGATTGCGAATGAAGTGGGGTGGGTGACCGCTGAAATGGGGCGGCAGCCGTGGGTGGTCTATGGGCTGCTCCGCACGGTCGATGGCGTCTCCAAATCGATCAATGCGGCGCAGGTGATGACTTCGATCGTGATGTTTTTAGTGATCTATGTTTTCTTATTTGCACTTTTCATGTTCCTCTTGGATAAAAAGATTAAGGAAGGGCCTGAGCCGCATGAGGAAGGCGCTTCAGTATATAGGGACCAGCTATGACGCTCGAAGTGATTTGGTATCTCGTGATCATCCTCTGCCTGATCGCTTATGCTGTCCTGGACGGTTTTGATTTGGGCGTGGGGGCGCTGCACCTTTTTACAAAAAAAGATGAGGACCGCCGGGTCTTTCTCAATGCGATCGGCCCGGTATGGGACGGAAATGAAGTGTGGCTGGTGATCGTAGTCGGTGCGATGTTTGCCGGTTTTCCCGAAGCCTATGCAACGCTTTTTTCCTCCTTCTACAATCTGACGATGGGCCTTCTCATGAGTTTGATTTTTTCGGGCTGTTGCGATCGAGTTTCGCAGCAAACACGAATCAAAGCGCTGGCGGGCTACGTGGGACTGTGTCTTTTGCATTGCCAGCATCGCGATTGCCTTTGGGATCGGCCTTGTGCTCGGCAACCTCATCGAGGGAATTCCCTTGGACGCGAACAAAGATTTTATCGGCTCCTTCTCCGATTTTTTTAGCCCCTATACGCTGCTCCTTGGACTCACCACAGTGGCGCTATTCATGATGCATGGGGCGATCTATCTCGTGATGAAGACCGAGGGGAAGCTCCATAACGACCTAAGAGACCGTGTGTGGACTCTCATTATTTTCTTCATGGTGTGCTACGCCGCAACGACGGCGGCGACCTGGATCTACAGGCCGCATATGATTGAACGGATGATTGAGATGCCTTGGCTCTTTTTAGTCGGGGCCGCGGCGTTTCTGGCGATCCTCAATATTCCACGGCAGATGTCGAAGCGCAATGACGGCTGGGCGTTTATTTTTTCTTCAGTTTCTATCGGTCTCTTGCTATCCCTCTTTGCGATCGGAACGTTTCCGATCCTAATCCGCTCGAGTGTAAACCCGGATCGGAACAGCCTTAGTCTTTACAACGCGGCCTCCTCACCGCTCACCCTTAAGGTGCTGATCATCATCGTGCTCATTGGAGTGCCCTTGGTGCTTGCCTACGGGTTCTACATCTACCGCATCTTCCGCGGCAAAGTGAAGATAGAGAATACGAGTTATTAGGGACAACTCCTTTTAACCTCATCTGTACCTGCATGTCATCTATCCAAAAGATGGGCGTTTAAGGAAGTTTTTTCACTTGTCAAACTTCAAGGGAGCCCGATTTCTCCGATTCTGTAAATAGATCCATCCCCAGATGCTCAAGGCCGCGATGATCCACACGACCACGCGAGGTCCATTGATCCATGGATAGGGCGGTTGGTTGGGAGCTCCCCAGCGGCTGCCGGGAGGCCAGAAGATGAAGTCGGGACCGCCGCGCACGTTGCCCTCGGGAACAAATCCAAAGTCTCTGCTGTCGGCGCTCATGGCGTGATTGTCGCCTAAGGCGAGATAGCTCTTGGGAGGAATTCTCAGTCCGAACTTCTGGATGTACTCGGTGTTCAGCGTCCCATCTGCATTCAGAGGAGGGCCTGCATCAATAAAGGGGGCCTTCTTTGTTTTTTCTTTCTCAAGATAAGCAACCAAAAGAGGGTCTTCTTTTTTCATGACGGGCGCGCCGAGCAGATAGAGGTCGCCGTGCCTAAAGTAAGCGTAGCGGGAGGGGAGGAGCTGCTGGAATTTGGAACGGGGCGCCCAATGTGTATCGAACTCGATCCCCAAATTGTAGAAAAGTTGGACGCGCTCTTTGTTAAATGTGTAGAGCGGATGGTCCAAAGGAAGTTCTGTCGTAAATCCTTCCCAGTGGACCTTATAGGCTTTTCCATAATAAAACTCATAGCAGCCGTCGGCGACGTCAGGGAGCGAGGCGAGAGCGCCGCCTCGTTGGCTCGATCCATAGCGCTTGGCAAATCCATTCTCTACAACGAAGCGAGCGGTGTACAAGTTGTCAAAAATAGCGCGCAGGTGCTGCTCATTTAAGGGGAGGATGCTGGTAGCGGTCCCAAGCATAGGCCTGAGCCTGCCATACTCATCGCGCATCATCCGTGCATTTTCGATGCTGGGGGAGTGTCTGAGCTCGAGATAGAGCTCGCCTTTTTCAAGAGGCGCAGGCCCTTGCTCAGAAAATTCAACGACCTGGTCTTTTGTCAGAATACGGGAGGTCGCAAAGTTTTTGATCCCCCACAAGTTGGCGTAGTCCCCGACGCCTTTATTTTGGAGCAGGGTTCCCTCAATGCGCGACCCGTTCAGAGCGAGTTTGACGATCGGTTCGTTCATCTGGTAAAGAATGACAGGGGAATAGATGCCCTGCATATTGGAAGGAGAGGCGATCGCCTTGCCTTCTAAGTGGATGAAAGGGACGTGCTCGATTTTATCCAGAGAGGGAGGTTGGAGTTCGGAAGAAATATCATGGCCCGCTGCATCGACTCCGTAGATTTCGCCGCCATAGAAATAAAGGGTGTCCCCCGGCTTTCCCATGAGACGTTTGATGTACTGTTTTTTTCCGGGAAAGATATAAAAATAGAGGGTGTCCACATCGCGGATATCCATATTTTCTCCGGTGAAAATAAAGATGCTGCTGCGCTGCGCAAGGTTGGGATCAAAATAAAAATGGTCGGTTGTGAGCGGGATGTTGATTCCAAAATCTGTCTTGGAAACGACCAGGCGGTCTTTTTCTTTCAATGTGGGGCGCATCGATCCGGTGGGGATCTCATAAAACTCAAACCACATTTGACGGACGAGGACAGCGATGATGAGTGCGAAAATCAGCGCAAAGGAGAGATCGCGGATATGGTCCCAGGTGGTTTTCTTAATGTGGTACTTGGCGAGCTCTTCAACTTTTTTTTGCAGCTTCGTGCGCTTTTTCTCTGTCATTTTCTCTGATTGCCTCTTGGAGGGCGACGAGGCCTGCGTAGAGTTCATGGGAAGCTGTAGCAGACAGTACGCCTTTATGGCGTTTATAGAGTTGGTGGACCCCGCGGAAAACGTGTTTGCTTTTGCGGAGCGTGTAATATTCCGAAAATGAAAATTTCATGCGAACAGCTTAAACCATTTCCATCGAGAAGAAAAGAGTTTTTTCTCGAGGGCGATGACGCAGGGGTGGCAGGGATCTATTTTCATAGCAAGATGGTAGTATTCCTGTGCCTTGGTTTTTTGCTTGGCGCTTAAGTGGTAAAAGCCCATGACGGCAAAAAATCCTCGCGCTTCTGAATAGTGGAAGGTCTTCCGATCGGGGCAGAGAGTTTTGAGATCGAAAACGGAATTGAATACAGGAGGGACCAGCTTCCATTTTCCCTTGCGCAGCAGCTGATCGGCGTAATTGATTTTTGCAAAAAGGTAGTCTGGATGGCGTTCATAGGTTTCTTTGATCAATTTTTCCGCTTTTAAAAACTCTTTGCATTGGATATGCGCAAAAGTGAGCACATTGGCGATTTCGGGAAGATCGGGGTGTTTGTTTTTTAAAGCAGCGAGTTTCGGGAGGGCTTCTTTGGGGTTTTTGAACACCTCTTCGCGCAGCTTTAAAAACTCAGGGACCTCTTTTCCGGTCCGTATCGGTTCGTAAGTTACTTCAATATCAGCGATTTGGATCAGCATGTGGAAAACTTGTTCATAAAATTTCTGCTTTGCGGAAAGTTCTGCGGAGTCTCAGGTCTAAAAATGGATTGTAAAAGGACGGTAAAGCCGTGTTTTAACCGTCTGTTTGTTAGGTGGTTATTGTATTTTCTCAAAAACGTAACTCATTGATTTTGCTTGTTGGATCGGGGCGTAAAAATCGATATTTTTTTTCCTGTTCATAACTTGGGCTGCGCAGGGCGTTTGGGAAACATCTTTCTCGGAGACTCCAGCCCCTTGCCTGACTCTAAGGCGCGGATTTTAAAGTCATAATGTCCTTCGTGCACCTCGATCCATGAGGGAAAAGGGGATGTGGTGAAGTAGACGTGGATCTTGCTGGAAGCGATCCGGGACCTGTCTTCCGGCCAGCAGGTTTCATAGACATCGGCTTGTGGCATCCATAGAGACCTTCGGTCGTCCTCACCTGTAAGAGGGGCAGGGCCGATCCGCTTGCGCTGCCCCGGCTTTAGCTTCTCCAAGGGGAGGGTGAGGAGTTTAGTCAAAAAGTGGGACCCCTCCTCCATATAGAGCCAACCGCCTTGGGTGAAGCTGTAGCTATCTAGAAGTTTATCTGTCTTCAGGTCGATCTCGTACATGACCCAGGAAGTGGCCCCGGGCGCCCGCTCTTCCACCCAACGCTTCCAAGATTTTTGCAGCTTGGGGGTGGAGATCTCTTCGAGGACGAGGCGTTCTGCCGATTTTTGCCTGATGATCAGGACCGAATAGTTCTTGGCCTGCTCGGTGACGACGTAATCGCCGGCCTCCGCCGCCACGATCTTATCTTTTAGGGTCATGGCTTGCAGGGACGCGCATAGCAATAAAAAAATAAATAGACATACTCTCATGGAGAAAATGATAAGGCAATAGGGCCAAAGTTGCAAGGGTCTTGTGCTAAGAGAGCGAGCTTAACTGAGTTGCTTAAATAAGGTCGCTTACTTACTATTGGAACCGATGAATTTCTTTTCAAAAATGTTCATAAATCGTTGAGGGGATTATGATCACCGGAATCAATCATATCACGCTAGCTGTGAGGGTTGTAGAAACCTCCTTTAGATTTTACAAGGATGTCTTGGGATTTCGGCCTCTGTGTAAATGGGATGCCGGTGCCTATTTTCTCGTTGGGGATTTTTGGTTTTGTTTGAATGCAGATCAAAGCCGTGTTCCCAATCAATGTTACACTCATTATGCGTTCAGCGTCGGCGAGGAAGATTTTGAGGGGATGAGCCGGCGGATTAGAGAGGCAGGAATTCCGATTTTCAAAGACAATACATCCCCTGGAAACTCGCTCTATTTTCTTGACCCCGACGGCCACAAGCTGGAAATTCATGCAAGTTCGTGGAATTGCAGAGTGAAAATCAAAAAGCACAATCACGGCAATTGGAAAGACGTGATCTGGTTTGTCTAGGCAGACCAAAATTGTACAGTCGAGGTTATATGCGGATCGTTTCATTATTAATCTTTATAGCATCCTTTGCTGTACCACAGCTGGGAGCTCTTGATCTACAGACCGAGACGTTTGAAAGCATTGCGACGGCCAACCACTTGGACAAGGAGGCCTACCTCTCGCTGTTCGATCGCCCCTCTTTCCGTTTTCAAGATCCTCACGAGTTCGCGGTCGTCAGCATTCCAAAATCAGGAACGTACCTTGTCGCTAAATTACTGTCCCTGATGACGGGACAACTGCCCAAGTGGCGCGTCTATAACTATAAATACGTGTTTACAAGGTGCCATTTTTGGAATGAGGAAACGATCAAGGAGCTGGGCTCAAAAAAAAATGTTCGCCTCATTATCCCTTGCAGGGATCCGCGGGATATTGCAGTCTCAGCGGCTTGCTTTTTCAGCGGTTGCCCATCAAGAGCAGATGGAACGAACGGACCTGCTCCCGTGCCTGTGCTGGATGCGGTGTGGCAGACATCGACATTCGATGAAAAGCTCTCGCTCATGATCGGCCATCCCAGGACATATCTAAAGTCGAGTTTTGAGCAGCTTTTCGCTTTTGCGCAAAGGGCAGATGTGTATTTGTGCCGATTTGAAAATCTCGTGGGTCCGAACGGAGAAGGGTCTCTGGAAAAACAAAAGGCAGAAATTATCTGCCTCGCCGAGTTTGTCAATGTCCGGCTGACCCCCGCGCAGATCAATTATCTTTGCGCCAATATTTATGGAAATACTTATAGTTTTCGAGAGGGAAAAATTGGCGCTTGGAAAAATAGTTTCACAGAAGAGCACAAAGCGCTGTTTAAACGGGTGATGGGAGAATCCCTCGTCCAGTTGGGCTATGAATCGAATAACGATTGGTAAATTTAATTTATAGCCCGCCTTGACCCGGCCCTAAAGGGCCAGGATTGCGGCGAGCGCACCGTTCAACAAACCGTCGGAGAATCTCCTCCCTTGGGGGAGGAGTTCTTCAAATCGTAGCAATACTGCGATTCGAAATGGGCCGGATCTTCGACTTGGATTGTCATATGTGAGATCTTGTATTTTTTTTCAATGACCAGGTGGGCCTCTTTAAGGGCCTTCTGAGGTGAATCGGTGACTAGGTGGGCGCTGAGCGCCAAATTGTTTGTCGCCACGCTCCAGATATGGAGGTCGTGCACCTCTTTGACGCCGGGGATCGCCTCCAGGTCTTTCTGGATCGCGTGAGCATCGATTCCTTCAGGAGCTGACTCCATGAGAATGCGAATTGTTTGCCGGATCACTTTTCCTGAGCTGTAGAGGATGCTGAGGGTAAAGAGAATGGTGATGATCGGGTCGATGGGGTTCCATCCGGTGTACCACAGGAGGGCGCCTCCAATAATGACCCCGACGGATCCTAAAAGATCACCCACCACATGCAAATAGGCCGCGCGCATGTTGAGGTTGTGGGTGTGGTGCTTATGCAGGAGGCGCATCATCCAGAGGTTGGCGAGGAGGCCCACGCAGGCGATGACAAAGACCACTGGCCCTTCGACGGTTTCCGGGTAGGCAAGCCGATGAGCCGACTGATAGATCAGCATGAGAGAAAGCCCCCATAAAGAAAGCGAGCTGGCGAGAGCGCCTAAAATTTCTGCGCGATGATAGCCGTAGGTCATCGTGGGAGTCGAGGGTTTTTTTGACGATGCGCAGGACGATGAGGCTAAGGAGCAGCGATCCCACATCGGTAAACATGTGGAGGGCGTCGCTGATTAGCGCCAAGCTGTTGGCGACCCAGCCGCCTGCCACTTCCACGAACATAAAGAAGAGGGCGATCCATAGCGAAGCTTTTAAAGACGTGGCATGTTCCTTCATCCGTCCTCCGGCGGAAACCCGGCCCTTAAGGGCCGGGTATTTTCAAAAAGACGACTTGGGAGGGGTACGAAGCCCCTCCCAAGACGCAGTAACAATCCCCTTAAGGCCGGGGTTCACATCATTCATTAATACCATTGATTCTATTTTATTTAAAAGATTAATGTGAGGTGATGAGATGGGGGCTTATATTAATTATCGCAGGCGGGTTTTCAATGAGGGAGGCCTTTGCTCAGATACAGGTCTCTGAGTGCCGCGCCCGTTTGCTTTCGAAGCAGGAGTATGTTCAAAATGAGGGCGACTGGAAACAGGAGCTCATCAATATCGATCGAAAGGTGAAGGCCCTCACGCTGCGCAGGAATTTGCACCAGACGCGGGCAGCGCGGTTTGAAGAGGACGCGAAGCTGCGGCAAAGGGATCCCGATCTAACGGAGAGTGCCATGTCGGCTTGGACCCGCACTGAGAAAGAGAAGTCAGTGGTGAGAGAGCTCCAAGTGGAAATCGACAGACTGCAGCGCCGCAAGATAGAGATTTTGAAGGAGCATAACCTTTGACAACAGTTCAAATACCCCTTTAGGAGAGGACAAATCGGGCAAGGCAATGGAGGGTTCCTGATTTTGAAGTACGTAAATCGCACTTCAAAATCAGGAACCCTCCATTGCCTTGCCCGATCTTTTTTTTCTTAATAGGGGAAGAGGGCATCTGAATAGTTTCTTCTAACTATATTCTGTGGTAACGTAGAGAGATGAAGTTCAGATCCTGGATCAAAAGCTACCCCATCCCCTTGTGGGCCATCACCGGCCTGCTCGCAGGAGCCATCGTCTATTTCGGATTTCGTGACCATGCACTAGCCCAAAAGATCTGGTATGTGACGCTGCTTGTCGGCGGCGCGCCGATCTTATATCAGACGATCAAAGGGATGTTCCAAGGAAAATTCGCCCTCGACATTGTGGCGATGCTCGCCATCATTGCCGCTGTGTGGATGGAGCAGGCGTTCGCGGGAGTGGTGATCGTCCTCATGCAATCGGGCGGCGAGGCCTTGGAATCCTTCGGCCTTAAACGCGCCTCTTCCTCGTTGGATGCTCTCCTTGCCAGGGCGCCGCGTAGCGCCCGCCGAAAAAAAGGGGCCGGACTTGAAGAAATTCTCGTCGAGAAAGTCGAGATTGGAGACATCTTGATCGTAAGGACCGGGGACCTCGTCCCCGTTGACGGGACGATTGTGGAAGGGGAGGCGGAGATCGATGAATCTGCCGTCACTGGAGAGCCGCTTGCCCGCAGTAAGAAAGCGGGCGAAGTTGTGCTTTCGGGAAGCATCGATGTGGGTGGCGCCTTTACAATGCGCGCCGATAAGGTGAGCGAAGAGAGCCAATACGCGCGGATGGTCCAGCTGGTGAAGCGGGCCCAAGAAGAAAAAGCGCCAATCCAGCGGCTCGCCGATCGCTACGCCCTTTTTTTTACCCCGCTCACCCTCGTGATGTGTGCGATCGGATATTGGATCACGCGGGACCCGACAACGATCTTAGCTGTGCTTGTTGTCGCCACTCCCTGTCCGCTGATCTTGGCAACGCCGGTGGCAGTGATTAGCGGCATCAACCGCGCGGCCCAAGAGGGGATTATTGTGAAAGGGGGCGCGCCCATCGAGCAGATCGCTCAGGCGCAAGCGGTTGTCTTTGATAAAACGGGAACGATTACCTACGGCCTCCCTTTTGTCGAAGAGATTTTGCCTCTCAATGGGACGACCTCAGACGAACTCCTCCGGAAAGTGGGAAGCATCGAGCAGCTGTCGTGCCATACTGTGGCCCTCTCGCTCACAAAAAAAGCGCTCGATCAATTCCATCAGCTGCCGCTGCCGCAGAACTTTAAAGAGACTCCCGGAAGAGGTGTCGAAGGAGATGTGAACGGGGAGCATATCGCCGTGGGGTCGCAAGCCTATCTGGAAGAGCGGTTGGGAAAGGATTTTTTCAAGACCAATGAGCCTGTGCTGAATGCAGCCCAGCGCAAGGGCAAGTTGGTGATCTTCGTCTCTGTGGGCCAAACATTTTCAGGCGTGATTGAATTTGCCGATAAGATCCGGCCCGGCGTGCCGGGAATGATCCGCGAGCTGCACCGTCTTGGGGTCAAGGCGACAGTGATGCTGACCGGCGATAGCGAACGCAATGCCGAACTGATCCCGAAAGAGGCAGGGATTACGCAGGTGCATGCCCATCTGCTGCCCGAACAAAAAGTGGAGGCGATTGCAGCCTTGAACAAAAAATATCGCTGCACGGTGATGGTCGGCGATGGGATCAACGACGCACCTGCGCTGGCTACTGCTACGGTTGGCGTCGCCATGGGCGCCCACGGCACGGGGATTACGGCGGAGGCCGCCGACATCGTCCTGCTTGTCGACGATGTCACCAAGGTGGCCGATGCGGTGTTGATTGGGCAGCGGATGCTCCACATCGCCAAGCAGAGCATCTTTGTCGGCATTGGCTTAAGCTTTTGCCTCATGGTGATCGCCGCGTTCGGCTACATCGAGCCGGCGATCGGCGCCATGCTCCAAGAAGTGATCGACGCGGCCGTCATCTTGAATGCGTTGCGCGCAAGATAAGTTTAAAATAACATTTGACAATATTTTTTCTCATGCTCACACTGTTTGGCAGTACTGGTCCAGCGGGAACTGATGGAACTAACGGCACTGATGGTGCTACCGGTCCTACAGGTCCAACGGGTGCAACTGGAGTGATAGACTTTGCAGATTTTTACGCATTAATGCCCCCTGATAATCCAGCAACTGTAGCACCCGGCACGGCTGTTAGCTTTCCTCAGAATGGACCTACCAGCGGCGTCATCACCCCGGCGTCTGCGACTCAATTTACTTTGCCAGCTGTTGGGACTTACGAGGTCTTCTTTCAAGTAAGCATCACTGAGCCTGGCCAATTAGTTTTAGCCTTGGATACTGGGGGCGGCCCCATTGAACAAGCTTATACAGTTGTCGGATGAGCAACCGGAACCTCTCAAATAGTAGGCTCAGCGCTTATCACGACGACGACAGTTAATACATTGCTTTCAGTGCAAAATCCCGCTGCCAATGCCACGGCTCTAACA
>JABDEH010000023.1 GCA_013287215.1 Chlamydiota bacterium | reverse complement strand
TGGAGAGGGAAGAGGAGATTGGACTTGAGTTGATAATCGAGCTGATGTTGGTGTTGATCGTGAGGGTAACCAAATCTCCATTTCCTAGAACGGGTGTGATGCTCAAGTTCACGCCGACATCGCGGTATTCTAAGTTGGTGTTTGTAGACGTGGTGCCTGCCGTCAGTGCGACTTGAACGACCGATCCGACGTAAGGGTTATTGGTCCCGACGAAGATGGTCGCATTTTGGTTGTCTTGGGTGAGGATTTTTGGGTTCATCACGATGGTGGAGTCGTTATCTGTCTGCAAGGCGTTGACGAGTGAGCCGAGCGAGAGGAACGAGGAGCCTTTGTGCATGATGATGTCCCCAATGACGCCCAAGTCAAAACCTTGAGTGGGGGGTACGCCTGGAGTAGGAATAATGGGGATGGGCAACGCTGTTTTTGCGTTGACTTTATTCAGGTTGGTTTGAAAAGGGCCGGCAAAGGAATTGATCAGTCCGGAATTTGTATTGGTCGCAGAATAGTTGCTGGTGCCGGCGGTGAATTTATTGAGGTACTTGATGTTGCCGCCCCACTGAAGGCCAAATTGCTGTCCGTTGCCGAGGGTGGTTTGGATGATCAGCACCTCGATGAACACTTGGCGCAAAGGGACGTCGAGGTTTTGGATCAGGTCGCGCAGCTTCTTCAGTGTGTCCGATTTGCCTGTCGCGAGCAGCGAGTTGGTCATTTGGATCCACTGGAGAGATTGGCTGGCCTTGGCAAGCTCTTGATTGAGCGGAGAGCCTGTGGCGGCAAGGTCGGTCGCGACTTGCTTAAGGGCTGCTTGGAGCTGGCTGCCGGCGTGGTACTGGAGCTTGTAGACGAGGAAGTTGGTGTCCTCGATCGGGTTGATGGTGGTCCCGGCGACGCTAGCGCCGGAGGGGACGTCAAAGCGCTTCAGCAGGTCTTCGATTTTTTTGATCGAGCTCTCGTCGCCGGAGATGAGAAGCGAGCAGGTCTTTTCGATCCAGCGCAAGTTGTTGATGGCCTCATAGAGGTTTTTATCCTGGATGCCGGAGTCTTTGAGGTGCTGGCCGAACTCGCTGAGGGTTTCGATGAGCGTCTCGCCGTTGACGTAGGTGGGAGTGTAGATGACATAGCCTTCGGGAGCAGCGATTGGCGTACCGGCGCCGGTGTCAAACTGCGCGGCGAGCTGTTCAATTTTTTTCAAGGTGGGCTCATCGCCGAGGAACAAGATCGAATTGGTTTCAGACACCCAGCGCATCGATCCGATGGCGGCGGTGAGATCGGGATCGGTTTTTTTCGCTTCGAGGTCTGCAGCGAACTTTTTGAGCGACGCCATCAGCTGGGTGGCGGATACATGCTGCAGCTTGTAGATGAAGAAGGTGGTCTCGCCGAGCTTTTGGATCGCAGCCTCTCCGGGAGCGTCTAAGGAGGTGAGCAAAGTTTGCACTTTTGCAATCGAATCCGCAGTGCCGGTGAAGAGAAGGGAGTTTGTGGAGGCGACATAGCGGACGCTATGGAGGGTTTGAAAGAGTTCTTTATCGATCAGGCCCGATTCCTGCATGTCGACGGCGGTGTTATTGATGGCTGTTTGCAGGTCATGGGCGGAGCGGTAGACGGGCTTGTAGATGAAGAAGTTCGATTTTTCTCCGGCGATGTTCATGGCCCCGGGCGCGCCGGCCACATCCCAATCGGCGATCATGCTTTTGACCTCGTCCACGTTCTGAGGCGAGCCGGTGATGAGCAGCGAATTGCTCTCCTTGATCCATTTGATCATTTCGATCGTATTGAGGAGCCCCGACTTGCCGAAGCCCGAGGCTTTGAGCTTGTCGGCCACTACTTTTAAATGGGACTCGACAGAGCTTCCCTGGACATACTGGAGCTTGTAGAGATAAAACGTATTGGCTGCCGAGGAGGCCGGGTTGACGACATCGAGGGATTCCACCATGCTTTTGATTTTAGCGAGTGTCGCATCATCTCCCACAAAGAGGAGCGAGTTGGAAGCGTCGATAGGGGTGACGTGTTTAAGCGCGGTCATCAAATTCGCAGGCGCATTGCCTCGAAGGGCGAGATTTTCCCGCATTTTCTCTATCCCTTGTAGGATTTGCGGGAGGGTGGCATTTTTGACCGGATAGATCAAAATGGTTTCTACTTCTTTTGAAGGGATCCGCTCTTTTGCGGGGGTATCTAAGTCTTCTAAAACGATCATGGCCCTTTCGATGAGGTTGGGCGTGGAGACGATGAAGATTGTATGGGTGTCGGGCTGAGGGACCATGGTGAACGAGTTGCCGTCGATGAACGGCTCTAGGACCTTCATCGCGAGAAGGACGAGGTCTTCGGGAGCGATGGTGGTCACACGGTACGTCTCGACATCCAAGGTGCTGTGCGGGGCGTCCAAGGTGGCGAGAAGTTCGGCGATTTTGTCCACGTTTGTGGTGATGTCGGTGACAATCAGCTGGCGCGTCTCCTGGGACACTTCGATGAGGGCGGATGAGGAGGTCATCGGTTTGATAATGCCCGCGACAGAATTCAGATTGGCGTTTTTTACGCGAAAGACGCGGGTGATGATCGCCGACTGGCACGGGTTTTCATGCGGCTTATCGCCTGTCACGAGTGTCGACATCTGAGAAATGTCCTTGCTCGTGGTGATCAGCAAGTTGTTGTCTTGCTCGAGCAAGGTGAGGTTGTGCATGCGGAGGATCTGCATGAGCGCCGACATGATATTTTTTGTCGAGATCGGCTCTTCGGAGATGATGGTCACGTTGAAGTTGAGGTCTTGATCATCGAAAACAAAATTGGTGTTGGTAATTTTACTGACGAAGCGGATGTATTCGATGATCGACACGTTGTTGAAATTGATCGTGTAGCCGTCTTTCGGCGCGCAGGTTTCCTCATATAGATTGGCGCTTGCATCCTGCAGCGGGATGTAGCTCAAGACAAGAGTTCCAACTAAGAGAAACTTTTTCATAGATAGATGTTTCAAGCGTATTATAACCTTGTTTTGCATCCTATATTGGAGGCTGATGATTTGCAAACAATTTTTGCAAATGCTCATAAAATTGAGGTAAAGACCCCGCGGAGCGGGGACCCCCTTTACCTCAGTTTCATGAGCACCGTTTTGGGGCTGGATCGGAAAACGCAAACGCAAACGTTCACGAAAGAAAGTAGTGTTTTCAGATTTTTCTTTCGTGAACGCTCCAATATCGTAGCAGGTCGCGAGTCCTTCCCTCCTTGTTTTGGAGTTGTTTGGCGCTAACAATACTTTAAACGATTCATTGTGAATAACTTGTGCATTTGACCAGAAATCTTTATTTCCTTAAATCTTTAAATCTGGCATAATGAAAAGAAAGGAGAGTGACTATGTCTGTAAGGAGTAATTTGTCTCGTATGACTATAGATCTTCCTAATGAAGACCACAAGCGTCTCAAGGCTCTTGCCGCTGTATTGGGCAAAAGCATGCGCGAGATTGTTGCGGAATGGATTCACGGAAATCTGTATAGTGAAAATACACCAAATGCGGAAACGTTGAAAGCTATTGAAAGCGTAGAAAAGGGAAAAGGTTTGATCCAGGCTGATGATGTCGCGGACCTTTTCCGTAAACTGGGGATCTAATGCTAAAGCCTGTTTATTTGCGTTCGTTTGAGGATGAGCTTGAGTTAGCAAAAAAACGTGCCCGTTTGCGTGCCCGCTCTTCTCCGATTCTTCTTCGATTATAATCTTTCGATGGCGATTAACGCTTTTGGTTTTTTTTGCAGGGCTTTGGACAGAGAATCTGTTTGGCGCTGGGGCGATAGGAGCGCGGTCTCCACGAGGAGCTCGCTCTCTAAGATGTCTTGGGGTATGAGGAGGAGCCGGTCTCCGACATTCCAGTTGTCGGTTGTCTCAGCAAAGACGGCCTGTGGATCGAGGCCTAAAATTTTGTTCTGGGCAGCGAGTTTGACGTTGCGGGGCAGATGCAGCAAGTTTCCGTCGCCGCATGAGATAAAGGAGAGCTGATCGTTTTCGGGATCTAGTGTGAGGACGCTGAGGCCGAAGGTTTGTTTGATGGTGTCTTGGGAGAGCATTTCGTTGAGTGCGGTGACGAAGGGGACGGTGGAGAAGGAAGCTGTGTTTGAGAGGAGCGCTTTTACCATGCCGCGCAGGACGCCGATGTAAACGGGAGCGTCGATCTGGGAGCTGTGGGTCTCTGCGAAGAGGATGATGTAGCGGTCCTTAGAGGCTTTAAAAAAATCATAGTAGAGGCCGAGCGCGCCCATGTGCTTGGATTTGGTGAGGCCGATCTCGAGATCGGGCCAGTCGGGTAAGGGGGGTGAGAGTTGTGTTTGCGCCTTGTGGAGGCACTCCTGCCATTCTTTGACTTGGTCTGTTCCCGGGCGGTCTTTTTCCCATTCTCCCGAGCGCAAATATTGGGAAATATCGGTGATGAAGTCGACGATGTCCTGGTAGCGCTCTTCGGGAGATACGGCGAGCGCCTTTTCTAAAATAGTGCGAAGTCCTTTAGGCACGAGGGAAAGATTGAGGACCCCGTAGCTGAGTTTGCCGACGACGAGCTCATAGGTGATGATGCCAAGCGCATAAATGTCGGAGGAGTAGGATGCTTTGGAGGAATCCTCTTTTTGCTCGGGGGCCATGTAGGAAGGGGTCCCCATAAAGCTTTTGCTCTGCGCAGGATGGCCCTCTTCGTGCAGCGCGGCGATGCCAAAGTCGATCACTTTGACCTCGCCATCTTCGGTGATCAAAATGTTTTCAGGTTTGAGGTCGCGGTGGATGACGCGGTGCGTGTGGAGATGGCATAGCGCGTAGGCCACTTGCAGGACGATGTCGAGGGAGCGCTTGAGGGAAAGCGAGTGCTGCATGATGAATTGGCTTAGGGAGACTCCCTGGATGAACTCCATGGCGATGTAGAGGCCGCCTTCCCAAGTGCCTTGGCCGTAGAGCTTGACGATGTTCGGATGGTTGGTCAGCGCGATGATTTCTGCTTCTTGCAGAAACCGTTCGATCATTTCGGGATGGGTGACGTAGGCGGGGAGGAGCACTTTGATCGCCAGCGGCTGTTTTGTCTCGGGATGGAGCCCGAGATAAAGGAGGCTCATGCCTCCGTGATTGAGGACGCTATCGATTTGGTAGGGGCCGATGCGGCTCGGGACCGCGGGCGCGTTCGCGGGGCCCGGCGTTTTTTCGCGCAGCGTTGGTTGTTTGTAGAACGCCTTGTCGTTCATTGGCCGATTTCTAAAATTTTAAGGCCTAGAGCTTCTCCGAGCTGGACGAGCTCGGCGCGCGCGACGAGGTTTCCATTGACGGTGAGAGAGACGCCTTGTTCGGGGCGGATGCCGAGGTCGATCATGTTGCCCGGCTGCAGCTGGAGGAGTTTTTCGACGCTCATGCGCACTCTGCCGATCTCGACGACAAGGTTTAAAGGGATCTCTTTGGAGCCGATCATCTTGCTGACATCTTGATCTTCGGCTGCGCCCTCAGACCAGAGGTGCTCGCTCTCTTTTGCTTCACCGCTTTCTTCGGAATGCATGTGTTCTGAATCCATCGTTTCCTCTTGGTAAAAGGCATAATCTAATAGGGTTAATTTGTGGTGTTTGTAGCGGGCCATGAAGAGCGGCACGGCCCCGAGGGCGATAGTCACGCCGGCTTTTTCTGATTTGGGATCGTAGCTGAGGGTGTCGAAAAAGAGGAGATCGCCGGGGGATAAGCTTTGCCAGTCCTCCAGGGATAAGACGGTGCGGCCGATCTCTAAAGTGAGGGGGACTTCGAGGCCGCGCGAACTCTCGATCAGGGAATATTTTCGGGTCCCGAAATAGGCTTTGAGATGCTCTTGAAACCGGCCGGAGGCGATTAGCCGCGCTCTCAGGGTCTCGCGGTGGTGCGTAAGGGAAACGTCGACGGAGAGGCAGCTCAATTCAGGAAGCGGGGGCGCCTCGATCACCTTGAAGGTCATATTGAACGCAGTACCCAAGTGATTTAAGGCCTCGAGGCAGAGGTAGCGGTAAAATCCCTCTTGGAGCGCGCGATTCGAAAAACTTTCGTATTTGGAGCTCCCGCAGAGCGCCCACGTTGCTAATTTTGCCACATCCTCCTGCGACATGACCCAGTATAGGGGATCGGAGAAGGGTCCCATTTCTACGGTGAGGAAGATGGGGCGGCTTCCCATTCCCGAGAGGAACTCCTCGGGTGGAAGCAGGCGGCTCTCTTCGAGTTTGATGTGAAGGTCAGTGAGCTTTAACAGCTGCTTGAGGTGCTCGGAAAACGGCTCCCAAGGAAAAGGAGGAATATGCCCCCAGAGAGGAACCTCTTGGAGCACGGAAAGGCCGGCTTCTACTTTTTGCAACCAGGAATAAGGAGCGTGATTCATCGTCATTTAACCTGCGCCGCCCCCGGAAATGGGGCCTTTTCTCTTAAATAGGGGCTCATCTTTTCTGGGAGCGAGGCCGATATCAAAACGGTTCACCTTAAAATTGTACTCTTTGTCGCTGAGGGCGGCCATGAGAGTCCCCAGATTCCCTTGCACTAAATTAACAGCTTCGGGATTTCCATTAAATTGAATATTGAAGCTTTTGGGCGCGGAGCTATATTCTTTGATGCTGATTTCGGAGCCGTTAAAAATCGAAAGGCGCGATCCTGCGGGAGCATTGAGTTTGATCACTGTTTCGGACACCCCCGTGGCCTTCATGACGGTAAGCACGCCGACGAGCTTTTGAAAAAACTCTTGGAGCTGCGGGGTCATCTGCGTGTAGGCGGCGGGCTCTAGCGTGGTGAGCGGAGGGGCCATAAGCGGCGGCTGGGGCGGTGGCTGAGTTCCCATTTCGGCGGGGCCGGCGCTTCCGGGTTTCCGTTTGACCTTCTCTTTCTCTGCGAGGAGCGCCGCTTCTTGCGGAGGGGATGCCGGCACGCTTCCCATCGCAGCGGCCTCCGCTGACTTTGTTCCTCCCTTTTCTGCGAAGGGTCCTCCCTTGTGGCTGGTCTTTCCAAGGGCCGCTGCGCCCTTTTTTTCTGTGAGTGGGTTCAAGGGGACGGGCTCTCCCGCCTCAAGTTGCTCTTTTCTTTTGTGCCGCTCCTGGGGCGTTGCCGACACGGGAGAAGGCTCGGGGGTGATGTATCCCGGTTCTCCCACGATGGGCGCTTCCGCTGGGGGAGATTGCGCTGAGGCGGCGGCAGAGGCGCCTTGAGTCGTTGCGCCCAGCTCGGGGCCTCCGGAGATATAGGGCGGAGGCGTTTCTTCCGCCTCGTCGGCCTCTCCGACGCCTTCTTCTTGGAAATCCTCTTCTTTTTGGGGCTTCCACTTTCCTTTTTGCTCGGTGTCGGTGGAAAGTTCTTTCATCACCTGCTTAAATTTGTGGGGATCGGCAGCCGAGAGCTCATCTTTTTTGGGCGGGGGAATGAGGGGATTTTTGGTGTTGTCGACTTGGTCAGCCATTGTTTAAGTCTCTTTATGCTTCTTTTTTTTCAACCGCTCATGCTGCATGGACCCCAGTTCGTCCTCTTCGATTATCTCTTTGCGCAGGATCTCTTTGGAGATCTCTTTATCCCATTCTTTGTGGTGCAAAGACAACTTTTCAATGTCGGTCTGCCGTTTGAGGTATTCTCTGCGTGCGGCCTCAACTTGGGCGGCGGCGGCATCCACCTGTTTTTTTTGTTCTTTGACCTTCGCATCCTGCTGCTTGAGATTTTCCATAACCAGCTTGAGATACTGCTTCATCTGCTGAATCTTTAAGCTGGGGGCTCCTTTGTCCATCTCCGCGCGCAGCTGCGCCAGCTTCGATTCTTGGTGTCCTTTAACTTTATTGCGCTCCGCCTGAACCTTCGCCAGCTTTTCTTCTTCTCTCGCGAGGGCCTCCCGCTTCTCTTTGAGGATCCTTTCGGCCTCCTCCAATCTTTTCTGTTTGATCTGGACCAGCTCGGCTAAAGGATACTTCTCCTTTTTCATGAACCAATCCCGAAATTAATTCCTTTGCGTCTTTGCGTCTTTGCGCCTTTGCGTTTACTCTTTTTCTTCATGAGCTTGTTCTGCTATTAAGATTCAACGCAAAGTCGCCAAGCCGCAAAGCCGCAAAGAGAATACTGATTTTTTTTGCGCCTTTGCGTTTAATCTTCTTACTCATCGGAATAAAGCCCGGAGTTGCTGCAAGGTTTCTTCGAAGGAAGACTTCTCATCGACTTTTTGCTTCAAGAACCGGTTTACCTTGTCGATGTACTTGATCGCAAAATCGGCGGCTTTGTCCGAACCGGGCTTGTATTCCCCGATGCGGATGAGGAGCTCGTTCTTTTTGTAGTTGGCGAGCACCTCGCGCACGTTCCCGATCAGCTTCAAATGTTCTTCGTCCACGATGTGGGTGATAATACGGCTGACGGAGGCAAGCACATCGATTGCCGGATAGTGGTACTGCCGCGCAAGCTCTGAGGAGAGGACGATGTGTCCGTCGAGGATCGAGCGGGTCTCGTCGGCGACCGGCTCGTTGAGGTCGTCGCCGGCAACCAAGATCGTATAAAATGCGGTGATCGACCCTTTATCGGAATTTCCTGAGCGTTCGAGGAGCCTGGGGAGGGTGGCAAAGACGGAAGGGGTGTATCCTGCGCGGGCAGGCGGCTCGCCGGCGGCGAGGCCGATCTCACGCAGCGCCCGGGCAAAACGGGTGACCGAGTCCATCATCAGGATGACGGTCTTGCCCTGATCGCGGAAATATTCGGCAATGGCGGTCGCAACATAGGCGGCGTTGATGCGGAGCTGGGCGGCCTGATCGGAGGTGGAGACGATTACGACCGAGCGCTTCATCCCTTCTTCGCCGAGGTCGTGCTCGAGGAACTCGCGCACCTCGCGGCCTCGCTCGCCGACAAGCGAGATCACGTTCACATCAGCCTTGGCGTTGCGGGCGATCATCCCGAGGAGCGTGGATTTACCGCCGCCGGCCGCGGCGAAGATGCCGACGCGCTGCCCTTTTCCGCAGGTGAGGACGCCGTCTAAGCAGCGGACGCCTGTGTGGATGGGCTCGGTGATCATCTCGCGGTGGAGCGGATCGGGCGGCGGGTTGATGACCGAATAGCTCTCGCTGACGTGCAGGGGGCCGTGGGTGTCCACATCGAGCGGCTGTCCGAGTCCGTTGAGCACTCTGCCGAGCAGCTCGGGGCCCACCTTGATGTACATCTGCATGCGGAGCGGGATCACCTCGGAGGAGGGGCCGATCCCCGTCATCTCTCCTAAAGGGGAGAGGAACACTTCATCTTTGGTGAAGCCGACCACTTCAGTCATCAGCGGCGTGCCGTCGCGCTTGACCATGCACACCTCTCCCATTTTGACTTCAGGGATGATCGCTTTGATGAGCATGCCGACGACTTCGGTGATGCGGCCGTGCACGGTGGTGAGCTCAAGCTCGTCGAGGTGGCTGATCAGCTTTTCAAAACGGTTTTCCATTTTACAACTGGATGTTCATAAGGGATTTAAAGGCGTTCACCGCATTGCTCAGGAGGACGGAGGAGTATTCGAGGAGTTTTTGCGCCTGGGCCATGTCGGTTTGGATTTGCAGGAGCTGGCCGGGAGAGAGATTTTGTCCTCTGTCATTGAGGTCTTGGATCTTTTGCTTTGCGGCTTGGATCTGCGCTTGTCCGTTCGTGAGGTAGCCCAAAAATTTTTCAACGGGGTTCATTCCCGGGGTCGATTTGGGGCCGGGGACGGGTTCAGCGCCTAGCTTTTGGCCTACCGATTGGAGTCGCGCAGAGGCATCGGAAAATTTATTCTTCAGCAAGTACTGCTGCGAACGGGAGAGCTTGAGGCCCGGAGTCGAGAGCTGGGTCTGCATATCTCCGAGCGTCGATTGGGCCGCGACCACCTGGTTTTGGAGCATGCCCATGTTGGGCGTGATCGTCGGCTGGGCCCCTCCCTGCGAGAGCTCAAAAGGAGAGATCTGTGAGGGCTGTCCCACTCCACCGGCCGCCGGCTGTTTCATATAGGATTCAAAAGAGCCGGGCGCAGGGGTTGCGGACGAACCCTTGTGCTCGTCATCGATCGGTGAGGTGGCGCCAATGCGGTCTGTAGGATCTACCATAGCCTTATTTCATCCCTTGGGTCGGGGTGGGCCCTTTTTTTACAAATTTTTCGACGAACGCGATCGCGGTCTCCGCTAAATTTTTGAGCATCGGATCGTGCGATTTTTTGGCTGACTCGGCGAGAAGTTTTTCTCCCTTGCTCACATCGGTCGGGGTGAGCGCCATCGCAAGGCCTAGGAAGGTGCGCGCCATCTCGTTGTTCGGTTCTTTGGCAAGCACTTCTTCAAACGCTTTGCACGCCGCTTTGAGCTCTAATTTGCAGAGGTGCATGTAGCCCAATCCCACCTTGGGGAGAGTATTTTCAGGCTTGAGCAATGACGCCGCCTTGAACAATTTAACTGCAGCATCTTCGTCGCTTTGATTGATCGCGATGAACCCCGCTTCCGAGAAGAGGATGAAATCCTCTTTATATTTTTGCAGACCCATAAATCACTCTCCTTAATAAAATTACTGACTTTTCTGGTTGCGGACGGCGTTGTTGATGACCGACTGCACCTGGCTAATGAGGTTTGAGATCGAATCTCCAATCTGCGTCACTTGGCTCATTTGGAATTGGAGGAGCAGGAACTTTCCCGGTGTCGCATGCGAAATGCTGCTCGCCACGGCGCGCACTCCTGACAGCACCGAACTCTGCAAGCTGATGTATTTTTTAATTAACGTGCTGAAGGAGATCGTTGCTCCCCAAGATTCGGCCATACAATAACCCCCTATTTCTTATGCACTAGTTTGCGTAACACTTTTTGCAGCGCCGCATACCCATGCAGCAGCGTGCCATACTTATCAAAATCAGCGGACGCCGACCCTTGGCGCAGCAGTCCCTTTAGTTCTTGGACCCTTTCTTCCGCACCTTTGAGCAAATCATTGCCCCGGGCCGGATTTTGCTTAATATCCTTTTCGAGATCAAACTCGAAGGGAGCTTTCCCTTGTTTTTCCATACCGTACATAAAACCCCTTTATTGCAGATTGTAGTTAATTCTATATTTTATTCCATCTTTTTCGAGGAGTACCATATTTGGGAGCACTCCGGTGATTTTCATCCCGTCCAAAAGATCGTTCTTTCCTAAGATCTTTCCGTTGATGAACACAAAGTAGTCCTTGTCATCCCGTTTCGAAAATCCGGTGACCTGATACTTACTCGACAGATCGGTCCGCGCGCTGTCTGCGCCGGTGGTGAGCACGACATAATTTTTCACCATCCGTATCCCCATGAGCTCTTTGAACTGGTGCAAGAGATGGTTAAATCCCGAAGAGTGTTTAGAGTCGACGCGCCCCGTCAGCACCAGCTCGCCGTTGCTCAGTTGGAAGGCGACCCCCGTAAATCCATGTTCAAACAGCATGCTGTCCACCTGCATTTGCAAGTTCGCTTCGACCACTACCTGATTGTTCAGCCGATCCAGATAAGGAAAGTTCAAGTTTATATAATCGGAAAGCGCCTGCGCCTGGTCTGAGGTCTGGAGGTAGCCCCGTATCACAAAACGGCCCGGCTCCGGCGATGAGATCGAGACGCCTTGCCACGCCCCATTACTTGTGAGGAGCGCGTTCATGTTCTGCCAGACATATTCGTCGATCACGACATTGTCTTCGATGTCGTGGACAAACGACATCGCGCGGAGAATGTAGAGGAGCTCCTGATGTTCGACGGGCGTGATTACATGTCCCACGAGGAACAGCTTTCCGTTGGACTCATTGAATGTAAACTGAATGTCGGTATACTGTTTGATCGCATGGGCGATCTGTTCTGTCTCATGCTTCGCGGCCACCGGCACCGGCTCTGTTTTGAGGAGCGAGATCATCCCCATGACGACAACCAGAATAAATGCGAGAAGGCCGCCGGTCAAAAAGAGGTGCTTTTTCGGGATGACCCGCTCCTTCCATGGCATTGCCTGCGCCGGCGCCATCGCCTCTTCCCGCAGATCCTCCCGGGCCGCCTCTGCAGCCGTCGGCAGCGAGATGATGGTCTCTTGCGGTTTTTCCCGATCGATCATTAAAAAGGAGGTCGTTCCTAAAGAGACAAGGTCTGAAGAGCCCAGCTTGCGCCGGTCTGCAATCGGCGCTCCATCCACGATCACCCCATTGCGGCTTCCCAAATCTTCGATCCAGGCGAGGCTTTCCTCATCAATAGTGATCCGGGCATGCTGCCGAGACACGCTCAAATCTTGAAAGACGATATCGCACAGGCTGGGATCCTTGCCCACGATATAAGTTGAGCCTTTTTCCATGTTGAACTCAGCGCCCGTATTGGGCCCCGCCACCACTTTTAACAGCCAGCGTGCCTCAGGCCCTCCTTCTACCGAGAGAGTGTCCTGCCAATCGACCGTTTGGGGCGCCTCCATCTTTTCCGAAGGATTTTTTTCGGTGAACCGGAAAAATGTGTTGCCGATCTGGATGATGTCTCCCTCGCGCAACAGGACAGCTTCCGTGATCACCCGGCCGTTCTGTGTCGCAGGGTTAACGGAGCTCAAATTTTCGAGGACGTAGCCCTCTCCCGTCAGCCTGCAGATCACATGCTTGCGCGACACCATGGGATCTTCGAGGACGATGCCTGCTTCATCAGGATCGCGCCCAAGGACCCACTCATTGCCTTCTTCGAACCGGATCGCCTGGCCCGAGAGAGGGCCTTCTTCCGCGATGAGATATCCTGCCATTATTTATCCTAAAAACCTAAAGTTCTTCATAAAACCGCATCCAATTTTTCATGCGCGAGGAGTTCCTGCCTCCAATAGTCTGCGAAATTGACAAAATCTTCAAGCGTTTCTTTAAAATCCTTGAAATTTATTTCGCTTAGCACCGTCAATGTCAGTGTCAAAAACTTCCCATTTTCGTCTATGGCGAGCACGCCTCCGCCTGTCCCTTGCCCTAAAAAATTACCCCGCATCGCGTACATGAAAAATTGTTCCCGATTTTTCTCCGGACAGGGGCCAATGGGCGCAAAAAAGAGGCACCCCGGGTCTAATTCCTTCACCGAAACGGTCCGTTCGGGGTTGAGAGTGAGCGCGAAAAACCCTGCTTTGTCCTTAAGGGGAGGATGCTCCATTTCGAGCGCGCGGGCGAGTTCCGTTAAGTGTTGCTCAAGCATGCAAATTCCCTCCCGCAATTTTCGACACTCTCCTATAGGCTATAACGCAGAGTCGATATTTATTCCTATTAAAAACATAAGTTGTTGGCAATAAGTAAAATATAATTAATGCTATTAAATATATAATTGCATGGCTATGGTGAGGAATATGATCCATGAAGACTTTGAGCGTTTAGTGCAGCTTTTTACCCAAGCAGAAAAGGGCGAAGAGGTGAGCTTAGAAAAGGCGATCCGGGAGGCGACCGCCCTTTTCGACAACATCAAGGCCAGCCTCGAAAAGGCGACCCCCGAAGAAAAGCTTGCCCTCGTGGGAGAGCTCAACCAGATGTACGCACTTTTAGCCAAAGAGACCCAGAGGGTGGCTGAGAAGACGGGCATGTCCGAGGAGCAAATTCTGGCCTCGGTCGATACCCCCGCCGCCTATACCCCTGAGCAGTGGAAAATGCTGCAAGACGCTAAGGATAAGCTCTTTAAATCAGGAAACATGATCAATAAAATGATTAAAACCCCTGAGGGTGAGGCACTTGCGCCTGAAAAGAGCAAAAAGGTATTCAAAACACAAAGAAGCGACTGGCTAAAATCTTAAGTGCCTCATCGCTAATCTCTAGCGCTATCCTTTGAACCTCAAGCGGTTCCGTCAAAACCCTCCATTTCAACTAATGTTTATTTCATATTTATTAATTATAAAGCACTTATAACAAGCTATTTATTAAGAAATCGTTAAGATTGTGCAATTATCTTATTGAAATCTTAATCGTTTTGTTATACAATTAAGTATGGGGAGATAGACGATGAACATAACACCCCCGGGAGACATAATAAAATGACTATTATTGATTATACTAATGCAGGCACTTTGCAAGCTCATTACGAAGCGGACTATCAGGCCTATCTGGCTGCCGAAGCCCAAGAGAAGGCGGATGACGCGGCTTATGCTGCCGGCTTAAGTCAGATTATGGAGATGATCAAGAACAAAGACTCTCCCGATGAAATTTTGATGTTTTTTATGGCCTTGATGTCCGACCACGGACTGAAGACCCAGGAAGACCAGGTCTCCGTGACCTCAGCAGCGATTAACGTTAACTCCGATCTCGGCGCGATTGCAAGCGACATGCAGAACCAATTGAATGATGCCCTGAGTGCGCGTATCGGCACCCAACCTAATCAACCTACCGGCGGTATGAATGAAGACGAAGCGAGAGAGATGATGGCCGATTATAAGAACCTTAAGGCAGACCTTCAACAGCAGGAAGGGCTACAGAAAAATCCGAACCCTGCCCTGCAATCGATGCTCGCGGCCCTTGAGGACCTCAATACCCAATCCGGCGGCCTCCTTGACGGGAATAACCCCACAAAACTTTCCCAGTTCTACAACAACTTGGTGGCCAATTACAGTGGCGGAACTAACCCTGCCGGCCCCGGTGGGAACCCTTTATCCGGATCGTTTAGTGATCTTGCGACAGTGAAGCAGCAATTAGGTTCGTTGTCTACACCATTGAACGCGGAAACGCAGTACGAAACTCAGCAGATCTCGACAGTTGAAACATTCCTGACGAACCTTTCGAAGGAACTTGCGCAGTTGACTAAAGCCTTTGTAACTAATCAAAGAGCGCAGTAATAAATAATAAAACAATAAAAGAGGAAATTATGCCTATACAAACCATCGCCCCAAGTGTAAATGCTCACTCACCGCGTCCATTAAATTATGTGCTAGCAGCGATGTTGGCAGGAGTTAAAGAGCAGGACCTGGATATCGGTTATCAGGTTTCAGACGCCAAAGGCGCCGCTGAATTAGGTAAACTCGTAGCCTATGCCTCAAATATTCTTTACAACTCAAATTCAGACCAGATCCAAAAGGACCTGGCAAAGATTAAAGAATATGCCGATCTTATTGCAGCTAAACCGGGCAGCAGTGATGTCCCTGGGTGGCAAGCGAAGTTAGCTGAGTGGAATGCGAAGTATGGAGCGGACAGTGCTGCAGCGAGCAATTTCGTCAACAACGGCCAAACCAATCTGGTGCAACCCTTGACGACCGAAGCGCAGCAGGATGCAAGCAACATCGCGAACTCGGGGCAGTTTGTCTCATCGGTATTAAGCTCGATGCAAACATTGACAACGATCCTTTCACAAGCTTTAGCATAAAAATAATAAAAACGAGGAACTATGGCAGCCAACGCTATTAACATAAATCATTTCGAGATCAACAGCAGCGTCGAGAATCAAATTCAAGCATTGCTCAATGAAGCATCGTCAGACAAAGAGAAAAAGGCGGTGAGCGACTTGAAAAAAATGCTTGTGGAGGTCATGGGGACGCTTTCTAGCAAAGGGTCTGCCAAAACCGAGGCAGCGGTTGTTTTAGCAAAGAAACCGAGCGGCTCTTCCTATGAGGAAGCGATCGTCTTGCTTGCAGGAGCATTAGCTGAGATGCAAATTCTTCTGACCCAAATCGTCAAAAATAAAGCGGAAAATGATGCGCAGGTTGACCAATTGCAATTAGATGCGCTGGAAGGGAACATCAAAGTCGTGGCCGACCTCATCCAACAACAGATTGATGCGCAAAATAACGCAAGCATCTGGAAAAAGGTCGCCGCCTGTTTCATGACCGTTGTGGGCGGTATTTTGACGGCCCTCGGCATGCCTGAGATCGGGATCCCCATGATGGTCCTTGGCGTGTTGCAAATTACAGGCGTGATGGATCAGATGACCCATGCCATCGCGAATTACTTAGAACACGATTGCGGAATGTCGGAAAAGGCGGCAACGATCCTTGCCGATGCGCTCGTCGTTGTCGCTGTCACTGTTGCGAGTATGGGAGTCGGCGGAGTTGCCGGGGCTATCGATTCAGCTGCGACAAACGCGCTCGATGAAGGGGTTGAAATGTCTGCCCTCGATGCTGCTGGCAACGTTATAGAAGAGGGCGGCGCTAATGCGGCAAAGCAGGGCGCTTCCATTGCCGCTCGCGTGAGAAGTGGAGCCTTCGCTGGATTTTTCCAATCTGCAGCGTCGACCAATCTTGCATCGAACCTCGTGGCAGCCATCCCATTCTCCGATTCAAGTGAAGGAAAGCTGACGAAAAAAATTCTAGAGGTGGTCGCGACGCTGGCGATGGTCGCTGCTTCTATCGTCGCTTCTTTTGGCACGGGCGCTGTCAGTGCGATTTCAAAGCTGCCTAGCTCGTTCATGATCAATGCGGGCCGTCTTTCCTATCTTGCGCAAGCCGGGGCCGGAGTAGCTTCTATCGGAGCAGGTGCTTATGGGATTCAGACAGGGCTGATCTTATCCGCATTAGCCGGACCGCAAGCGATCGCGGAATTGCAAGAGACAACCCTTGGAATGATGGGGAATGATGAGAAGGCCACAGCAAAATTTATGGCTTCTATCCAACAGACATTCCAGGCCCTGTTTGCCCTGCTGAATAAGATGTTTGTGGGTCAGAAGGCAATGGCTGACGTCATGGCAAGAGCTTAATATAAAATAATAAAAAATGGAGAATATATGAGTACCGTAAGTAAATCAGAAGTCGAAAATTCTACAAACCCGGTCGGCGGGACTTTTCCGGGCGGGGACTCCACATTCGGAGCCTGCGGAACAGCGGCCCTAGCATTCATGATGCTGCAAGACTTAAGAGAAATCTATGCGAAGATCGCTGCGATTTTAAATACAGGATACGCCACGAATCTTGAAGGCCAGGCGAAAGCGGGCATTGCAAGCGCAGAGGCTTCGCAAGCGTCAACTATGCAAGATGCGATTAATCAGATCATCGAAGGGACTTTTGGAGTAGTCACTGGACTCGGCTCCGTCGGTATCTCCAAGTTGATGGGTAAGGAGACCGAAGCGCAAGCGAAGGAGCTGTCCACAGCAAAAGACCAAATTGAACAACTTAATGATATGCAAACTTCAATCAAGAATAGGATGCCGAATGCCCCTGGGGAGGTCATAGAAGTGACTCAGGTAAACCGCGCGGCAAATGAAGCTGCAAGAGCTGAGGAGGTTCAAGGCGCCACGGATGCCAAAAAGCTTCTTCAGGATCGAACAGCGATGAGCGATGCGGAGAAAGTGGATGCAAAAACTCTTACCGATGACGCTATTTCCAAGTTGAGTAAGACTAAATTGGAAAGCTTGGAAAAAAGTTGTAAAGAGGAGCTGGAGGCGGTGAAAAAAACGAAAGAGAGTATTGAGTCGCAAATCCAAAGTCGAATACATGATGCGAACACCTACGCTCAAGCCCTGAACTCAGTAGGACCAGGTATCGCCAAATTGATTGGGTCCCCCCCAGACAGTAAGTAAGGCGCAGCAAGAAGCGATCAAAGTGGCGACGCAAACAAGCGCGGGGATCGAAGGCCAGATTGCATCCATGCTAGACCGCCAAGAGGGGACTGAGTGGGAAGATGCAAGGGGCGTGAACCGAACGATGGAAGCGCTCATCCAGTCGCAGAACACAAGAGGCTAATCCTCCTTGTGCTCCTTAACAAAAGGCTTTGATAACGTTTGTTAAGGAGCACTAGACTCTTTAAGAGCAGCCGTAGCAATACGGCTGCTCTTTTTTTTATTCAGAGGCAATTGCAAAACTCCATTTGGACAAAAACTGCCCTTTTGGCTCCGGATTCGGATTTCTCGCAAATCGCCTATGACCCAACAGGATATGTCGATTTGCGAGAAACCGAACCGGGACCAAAATCATCAATTTTTGTCTAAAAATCTACGCTTTGCAATTGCCTCATCCCGCTTGGGAGCGCTTGACGCGGGGCGGCGCGTTGCCGGTCACGCAATCTTCCTCGACGACCACCTCTTTAATGGTGGGATCGGAGGGCACTTCAAACATCAGATTTAGGAGCAATCCTTCGACGATCATGCGGAGGGCGCGGGCGCCTGTGCCTGTGGACTTCGCCTTTTCTGCCATGGCGCGGAGGGCCGCTTCGGTGAAATGGAGTAGTACGTGCTCTTCGGAAAAGAGACGGGTGTACTGCTTAACGATCGCATTCTTGGGCTGGACGAGGATGTTGACGAGGTCTTCGGTGGTCAGCTCGTTGCAGTTAGCGATGCTGTTAAATCTGCCGACAAATTCAGGGATCATGCCAAACTGGATCAGGTCCTCGGGCTCTACTTTGGAGAGGAGATAGTTGGTCTCGTTGGTATCAAAGCGGGCCGTGTCGGCCACATCGAACCCGATGGTGCTTTTGCCCAGGCGCTTGGCGATGATCTTGTCGAGATGGACGAACGCGCCGCCGACGATGAAGAGGATGTTCTGTGTGTTGACCTTGATGTATTCCTGGTTGGGATGTTTGCGGCCTCCTTTGGGTGGGACGTTGGACACCGTTCCTTCGACGATCTTGAGAAGCGCTTGCTGCACGCCTTCGCCCGAAACATCGCGGGTGATGGAGACGTTGCTGCCCGTCTTGCGGATCTTGTCGATCTCATCGACGTAGATGATACCTGTCTCGGCGCGGGCGATGTCGTAGTCGGCCGCTTGAACGAGGCGGAGGATGATATTCTCGACATCTTCTCCGACGTAGCCCGCTTCGGTGAGGGTGGTGGCATCGGCGATGGCGAAGGGGACGTCGAGGATGTTGGCTAAGGTGCGGGCCATGAGGGTTTTACCGGAGCCGGTGGGGCCGAGGAGAAGGACGTTGGACTTGCTGTATTCCACGTCGTTCTCTTTCGAGAGGGAGCGGATCCGCTTATAGTGGTTGTAGACTGCAACGGCGATCGTCTTTTTGGCGTTCTCTTGGCCGATTACATACTCGTCGAGCCGCTCCTTGATTTCTTTGGGCTTGAGAAGCTTGAGCTCATGGTTCACCGGCTTTTTCTGGATGATATCGAGGCACAGGTGGACGCACTTGTCACAGATGAAGGCCTCAGGGCCGGATATAAGTTTTTCGACTCCATCTTCGGTCCTGCCGCAGAAGGAGCATTTGGGGGGATCTTTTTTTATTGTCATGGGGTGCGAATGGGTTGGGTGGCGATTTTATCGATCAGCCCATAGTGCAGGGCCTCTTCGGGGTTCATAAAGAAATCTCTTTCTGAGTCTTCTAAAATTTTAGCGAGCGATTTGCCGGTAGTCTCCGACATAATCTTGGCGCAGAGTTGTTTGAGCTCTAAAATTTCTTTGGCCTGCAGCGCGATATCTGCGGAGGTGCCGCCGACGCCGCCGGAGGGCTGGTGGATCATGATGCGGCTGTTCGGAAGGGCGAACCGCTTGCCTTTGGTCCCGGCCGATAGGAGGAGAGCGCCCATCGAGGCGGCCTGGCCGATGCAGTAAGTGTTGATGTCATAGCCCATGAAGCGCATGGTGTCGTAGATGGCGAGGCCCGCGGTGATGTAGCCGCCGGGAGAATGGATGTAGAGGTTCACATCTTTTTTTGGATCGTCGGCGCGCAAAAAGAGGAACTGGGCGATAATCGTGTTAGCCACCTGATCGGTAATCTCGGATCCGATAAAGATGATTCGATCTTTTAGCAGCCTAGAGAAAATGTCCATGGCCCGTTCGCCGCGGCCGGTATCTTCGATCACATACGGAATGGTGTGCATAGAAAGTCCTTCTTTTGCAACTGCTCATCAAGTTGAGGCAGGCACCCCGAATCGGGGCCCCGCCCGCCTCAATTTTATGGGCAATGAATCTCTGGTACTGAGCGCATGATGCGCTCAACCTTAACTCCATGAGCAGTTGCTTATCTTTTTCCGTATCATGCCGTTTCTTCTCATATTTAGGCAAGAAATCGTTCCTTCGAGTTTTTCCCGCTGTAGCGTGAGGGTTCCTGATTTTGGAGTGCGCAATCGCACTCCAAAACGGGAAAGGGAAAGCGAAATTGTTCAAAACTATTTCTTTACAGATTCGCCTCTTTACACAAGTCGGGGACACCGC
>JABDEH010000022.1 GCA_013287215.1 Chlamydiota bacterium | reverse complement strand
ATATTGTCGTCCGACAAAAGCAAACCCAGTACCCAATTCGATCAGAACTTTTTGAATATGTTCGACCAACCCATTTTCGAGTTCTGCTTCATCAGCCCTCTCTCGCATTCTCAAAAAGTCGAAACAATAGGGATCCTTCAGTTCAGCTTGAGCAAGATCTGAGTCGGGATGGGGGAGTGTTGTTGCAAAATTAGTAAGGGCCTTTCCCTGACGGCTATAAAGATCCGACTCAATCCACATTTCCAGAGTGTTGCGGCTCCAACTATTTTCAATGGTTTTTTTAGCGTACCCAAGACGCGTATCTAGGCTGTCAAGCTTATCGATCAGAAGCATATTATGCCCCCAAGGTAATTTTGCAGCAGCTTGCTGCAAAATTGAGGACTCCGGGTAGGCTTCTGTGAGTTGTTTCATATAAAAAAGATTACGAGGAGAAAAGCCAGCCATTTGAGGAAAAGTTGCTTTAAGGTCTTTTGCAAGTCTTTCTACTATTTTGCTGCCCCACCCTTCATCCTTTTGTTTTTGAAGGATTTCTCTGCCTATTTCCCAGTAAAGTTGAATTAATTCACAATTGACAGCAAAAGCGGCTCTCAATTGAGACGAACGAATCTTTTCTTTCAAGGTTTCGAGCAGTTCGGGATACCCGACAGGAATCAGTCTTTGATTTTGCTCAGTTGTACTCATGATAATAACATTATTTGGTTTCAGCATTCCATCTTATCAGTGGGTGGATAAAAAATCAAAAAATATTTTCTAAGTTCTGAAGCGACTATGCAGGTTGTAGGGGTCTGAGCTTTCCTAGGTTTTCTTGAAGAAGTGGGAGAAGAGAGGATCAAGACGGTTTGTGCGAGAGACATTTTTGAGCAAGTTCTGGAGGCGATTAAAAAAGCGCATCCCTACGAAGAAACCTTCATCGACATTTATCCCGTTCATGAAATCGGTAGGAAGAAAGCTAAGAACTGACCGTTCCCTTATACTGCTGAGCGAATTTCTTGTTTCAGGATCTGATAAAATTGCTCTTTTGCCTTCCGTTCCATCCAAGGGCAATGTCCGCAATCATTTAACAAAATAAAACGAAATTGTGCCAGAGTACAAGACAACGGTTCTTCAACGCCCTTCGGATCGTGTGGATCATGATCCCCGTGAATAGCAATCACCGGGCATTGAATGCGCTTCCCAAATTGTAATAATTCTCCGGAAGCCCGGAGTTGTCTTGCCTGCTGCCAGACCGGCTCATAAATATCGTAGCGGACAATGAGTGTTGGAGCATCATCAGCTAGGGGATCGAACGCCTCTGCTTTAGAAAGCAGTTTTCCTACATTCTCAAAAACGCTGTTTTTATTTTTTGTGTCTGGATCCTTGAGGCTTGTGAGTAAAGCGGCAACCTTTGCTTTTTCCTCTTCATCGAGACGGTCCAATCGAGTTGGCATCGTGGTTTTAGTATATTTTTCTTCGAACGGTCCGCTTCCAACGAGAATCAGTTTTTTGACAAATGAGGGATAGGTAGCGGCGAATAGGTAGCTGAGCCAGGCTCCCCAAGAAAAACCGACTAAAACAACGGGAAGGAAGCCTTCTTTTTCGAGGACGGATTTGAGTTCAAGCAGCTGGCCCTCGATGGATTTTACTGTCTGAAATGGCTCGAGCACTCCGCAGACAGAAGCCAGTTCTTTGGCAACGGGGGCCATTTCGCCGGCAGCGCCCGGGCCTCCGTGAATGAGGGCCACTTTGAATGGCGGCTTTCCATATTTCTTTGTGTGTTCCACGTCAACCTCAAAAACGGCTCAGCGGCGCAATCATGAAGGGACTCACGCGAGGCCATTTTCCATGCACCATCAGCTGGCCTTTATCATAAAGGTAAGGCTCTGCAGTAGCCTGATCCGTGAATCGATCGGGGGAGAAATAAAAATAGATCTCCTCAATGGCCGCGGGTAGATGGCTGAGAATGATATCTAGGGAAGGCATTTTGCTCGCAACGACATCCAACAAGTGCAAAGTTTTACCTTCCAAGAGGTAGGAGAGCAATCCATCGAACGCTGGGCTATAGTAGAGAGACCTGTAGGTCGGATAGGTGGCAAACAAAGTATTAAAAGAGGCGATTGCCCCAGTGTTTTGAATCCATAAACGATTGGATACCGGTTCCCGCTCAAGGAAACAGCGGAGAAAAAGCTCGTTATCTTGGGGAGCGACAACGGGCCTTAAGGGCCGTGTTCCTTTTGGATGAACGCAGGGCAGATGAAACCGATGCTCTTGCACGCGTTGAAAGGAAAGCCGTTCGTAAAAGGAGGGGATTTCTGTGAAGAGTAGGGTCATGTCGCAACGTGTTTGGGCCCACTCAATTGTCTCTTGGATTAATTGCGTCGCCAATCCCTGTCCGCGCTGAGAAGCTTTGGTGCAGATGGCGTGCAACGCTCCCATCTTGTACCACGTTCCTTCGATGAGGATCGGGCACTCAAAAAAGCTCGCATGGGAGACGGCCTCGCCGTGGTTTTCCTTGAGAAACAGTTTGCCGGATGCCCAAGGAAATCCCAGCGCCTCGCAACGGGTAATATTGCTCTGAATGCCGGGGAAAGATTCTTCAAGCAGGGCAAGATAAGATTTTTTATTGTTTGGCGGCGACAACCTCTAACCTCCGGATTTTAAAATGCACCTCGCCATTGGGCTGTGGAGGCTCCAACGCAAGAAATCGGTCGACGACCCGAGTCAAGAAGGTTGCTTTTAAATTCTCGGGCAAGGGGCGGAGATAGGGGAACCATTGGCTGATGAATTTTTCAAACGCTGCCCGCGACGGAAAAACATCCCGCTGCGGCACCACGGCCAATCGACTGGGGACAAAATGGCTCGATGCAAGCAGTTTCCCGTAGTGTGCCTCATCAACAAAATTCCATCCGGTGGAAAATTCACGAAAATAAGGTGCCCATTCCGGGGCGGCCATCAGTTCCGTAACGGCTTGCTCCAGCGTTGAGGGAAGGCTCATGGGCATCGTCACAGCTAGGGTGCCTTTTGGTTTTAAGCTCTTATAAGCTCCTGTGAGAAAAGCCTCATGATTTTGAATCCACTGGAGAGTGGTAAAAGAAAAAACACTATCAAACTGGCTATCGAAGTCTAGTTGTTGCGCATCCTTCAGGAAAAATTGGAGGTGGGGATAGTTTTTTTGCGCAAATTCAATCATCGCAGGCGAGATGTCGACGCCAACAATAGAGCCATGGGGAACTCTGGCTGCGATTTCTGCTGTAATCTTCCCATCGCCACAGCCCACGTCCAAAATTTGATGATTTTCTTGAATGATGACGTACTTCAAGAGGTCCGCGGCAGCATTTTTTTGAGAGGAAGAGTTTTGATAGTACTCCTCGGCCCTCCAGTAATCGGGATTTTCCCCGCACCATAGTGAGAGGGGGAGCGCTAATAGGAGAAATGGTAGCAAGAAATTTTTTCTCATCACGAATGCCTTTGTTGAGATTGCTGAGAGGGCATTCTACTGAGGAAGAGTATTTAGTGCAAATCTATATATATAATTTTATTCGTTGAATTAAATCATGTGTAATTGCCAAAATGCTTTTCTTGAAAAGGAGAATGTATGTCAACAAGTAGCTGCTCTTATATCATTCTTCCTCAAAGCCTGTATACGAATTTCTGTGAGTCGACGCAGCCTGAAGGATGGGTTAAACGTATTAGCATCGTTGCGCAACGGCTCATCGCGTGGATCCCTCCAGAAAATGATCGCTTTAGAGATCACGTCACCCTAGAGCTCATGCAAAATCCGACCATGCTATGTTGCAGCCACACGTTTGACCAATCCACAATCGAGCAGCTCGAGGCATGTCCGATGTGCAGAGACAACTCCCTGTGGGGGATGCCCAATCTGCTTGTGAAGCAGATGATTGAGGATTGGAAGGAAGCGCCCATCCCCACGCTAGATGGTTTTAGAGAAATCAATCGGGATGAGGAGCTCGCAGTCCAAATTCAGGAACTAGCCAGAAGGTACATCGACAAAGGACATTACGATCAAGGGCTCAAAGCTTACGGTGAGGCATTGTCGTATACAAACAGTTTGGAGGCTTATGCGGTGATTCCACTTCTTTATGACATGTTAGATGAGCCAGAAAAAGCTGGTCTTGCGTGCCTCAATCTTGCCCGATATCAAATCGAGAAGGGCCAATTACAAGAAGCTTCGCAAACATTAGAGTGCGCCAAAGAGATGGCGCGTGAGCCGCTCAATATCGACCCGGTTCTTGCTGGACTTCGTCTGCGGGTAAACCCAACTAAGGAGCAAATCCGTGCAGCCATGGAAAGCGCGGCACAGCAGAAAGATCTAGGTGCGGCGAGGACGATTTATAAGCAGGTGATTGCGGTGAGCCTTTATGCATTTGATGCTTATAAAGCGTTAGGTCCTTTGCTAGAAGGCAAAGAACAACTTTGTGTGTATATTGAAGCCGCGAAGCATGCGGCACTAGCAGGGGAGTTTGTACTAGCCAACGATTTCATGACTACCGCTGAGAGGCTCGAATGTCCGGCAGAGATGACTCCGGAACAGTGGAGAGGTTACGCAGAGTATATAACGGAAAGGGATATCGATTGCACGAATGCCCTTGAGTATGTTAAACTCCTCGCGCAAACAAATGAGGTGAACAGATGTCCCTGACAATCCACGAAGAGCCTGCTCTCGTCTACACCTTGACCCTGACTGCCGATCTGAACCCTGCTTACCATAGCTACATGGACCGGCTCCACAGTATCCTCGAAAAATACAAGACCAACGGAGACTATCTATCCCAGCGCATTTTCAAATGGGGATTGAAGACCTTGAGCGTCTATTCGCCGGAGGAATTCGGATCTGAAGAGCAGCTGCTCCAAAAGGCGCAGCAGCGGATTGATAAGCTGGTGCAGCGGATCCTCATCGACCCGCTAGACAATCAACCTCTCGTGGTCAATGCCCAGGGTGAAATGCCGCTCTTAGTGGGCGATTGGGTATGGCAGGCGGGGAAATTAGCCGAGTATAAAGCCCTTGCGCCCATTCAAAGGCAGTTCGATGGCAAGCCTCCGATGAATTACGATGGAAAACCATTTCCCGCAGTCCCCAAAGTCCATGAACTGGCCCGGGATATGATCCTCTGGGTGCAATCGCTGCCTCACCGCCCCGCCTCTGCCGCAGAAAGCGCCCGGCCGCAGGGGCAAACTTCCGTGGATCCATTTTTCATTTGGGACCAATACCGCACGCTGATGTACCTCGCAGTCCAGACCCGGGAAGCGTGCGCGTGGCGAAAAAAAATGGTTCGTGGAAAATGCAGCGGCTGAGCAAGGCGCAGCGGCTCAAACGGAGCAGACGGATTATATTCTCGCCTCTGTACGGCGCACCGCGGGGCATCTCCGTGAGCAGATGCTCGCGGAGAGGGAGCGTTGTGCTGAGATAATCCGAGAAAGTGGAGCCGAGCATGAAAAAGTCAACGCTGCCCGTGCCGAGCAGTGCCGCGAAGGAGAGAAAGAGGCTGCGGCTCTACTCCAGAGGATCCGCCATCTTGAGGAACAAGTTCGAGAAACAGAACGGCAAGCAGAGATCGGACGGCAGCAAGCGGCCCAGCGCCAGCGAGAGCTGGAAGATCTTAACCGCAAAGTGAAGAAAAAGAAAAACAGCTGCGCCATCCAATGAGGTAAACGTATGACAACGACATCGGTGATATTTGAAACGGTTTCCCCAGCTGCAGCCATGCATATTCAAATGGCTACGGTAAAACAGGATCGGCTTAAAAATTTAGCGGACGAAAATAAAAAAAATCTGGAGCTGCTTACAAAGAGGGTCGCAGAATTGAGCGCGGCCAACACCTCGTTGCAATGCCGAGTGCAGGTCCTTGAAGCGGAACGCGATGCTTTTCAGGTCAGCCATGCGACAGCGATACAGCTCAAAGACGCTCAGATCAGGGAGTTGGCAGCTAAAGTCGCAGCGTCCGAGAAACGCAATGCCGATGATCGAGCCAAGAACCGAAGGCTGGAAGGTGAGTTGAATACGCTTGCGTCAACTTTTACGGCAATACATCCTGTCTGGAATCTCGACACAAGAAATATGACGCCGGACACAATGGAAGTTCATACGACCGCTACAAATGAACACAATGCTGTGTGTGACAGAATGCAAACAGAATTTAACGCATTTAAAAATTCGTTGCGATCGCTTTCGAATTAACCCGCGTGGAGAAAAATTATGACCGTGACAGCAACCGTCCCTGGAACAGGATCCTCTACAGGAGTCGCGCATTTGCAGATGGCTGCGGTAAAACAGGCGCAGCTCAAAAATTTTGCGGATGAAAATAAAAAAAATCAGGAGCTGCTCGCAAAACAGGTCGAGGCGCTGAGAACGGATAACACCTCCCTGCAAGGCCAGGTGCAGGTCCTTGAGGCTGAGCTGGCAGGGCGTGATACGCAGTTGCAACTCAAAGAGGCGCAGATCCGAGAGTTGGCAGCTAAAGTCGCAGCGTTCGAGAAGCGCGTTGCGGATTCTAGCGCTAGGAAGGGGGAAGTCATGAAACAGATGAATGAGCTCCATGCAAGCTTGGTAGGGTTAGCTCCGCCGCCCTGGCCCAGAGGCGGCCTTGGTTTTAATAAGTTGCATGCTCTTGCTATCGCACAAGGGAAACCTTGGGATCCTGAATTTTCCCGTCATCAGGCTGTACAAGCACAATGTACTGCCGTACAAAAATCCATCGCGGAGATCTAGAACTGTATAACATAAATTCGAGGAGATCAAAGAGACCATGGGCCTTTCCCCGCTAAGCAACCTCCTACAGACCCCGTGGGCCAAAGCGTTGGAAGAGATCACCATGCGCTATGCCCATTGGAAGGACCCGCTTTCCCTGCGGCTGAGGCACTGGGTTGAAAAATCCAAGCTGCAGTTGTCCGCCCTCGAGTCACAGGATTCGGCCCAGAAGACCCTGAAACAGCGTCTCACCTCTTTGGTCGATAAAAAACTGCGATGCGCCGTGGGCCTAGGGCCTTTGTCCGATCCCGTCCAGTGCGGCGGGCTGACCATGAACCGCTGGGTCCTCCGGGATATCGAACTGAAATCGGGCCGCCCAGCGGCCGATCACAAGATCCATGACTTCGCCCTCGCCATGATCGGATGGGTGGAGCAGCTGAAGGGAAATGGCTACGGAGAGCTGGTCCCCGCCTTAGGCCGGGAGCTAGTGGCTCACGAAACCTCGCGTCAGCCCTGTTTGGAGGAAAAGACCATGACTTGCGTGACCGACGCAGACGGAACTGTCAGACAACTGCTCGATTATGCAGAGCTCCTGCAAGTGGCCCTATTCACGCAAGAGGCCAAACAAGAGGGGCGCATGATCAAGCGACAACTGCGCGTAGATCAAGAGCTTAGCCATTTGCATGCAAGCGAGCTCATGAATGATGCTCAGCGCTGCCTGGAGGCTAAGGCTGCCCATGAACAAGAGGTCCGGGAGGGTTTGGAGATGCTCAAGAGGACCCAAGAAGAGACGACCCAGATCTGGAAGGACATGCTGGAAGGGGTAGATAGCCGGATCGCAGATTTAAAGGCCCAAATGCAAGCACTAGAGAGGAGGAACCCATGAGCGCTGTTTCATCCACATCCACACAAACGATCACCATGCCAGCGCCTGTTGTTTTGCGCCTGGCTTCGCCGCACGAGCAGATACGGAAGCTCGCCGAACAGATGAAAACATCGGGGGTATTGGACCCCAAGCAGATTGAAAATTGGGAAGCACAGATCGATGTCAACAAACTTCCTTTAGAACTCTGCTTCCTCCAGTTCACACTACTCGAACCCGCCTTCAAACAAACCGAGGACCTTGCCGCGCAGGACAGCCTATTGGATTTCGTCGACGCTGTGCAGGAAATCCTCGGTCAGCTTCCTCTTCCCAAAGGACTGACCCCGGAGGCATTTGTTGAAGAAGCCAAAAAGCATCATCTCCAATTTCTTAAGCTTCAGTCCTTGCCTAAGCAGGAGGCGATGATCCAAGACCTCTATCGGCAGATCGGCGCCTTTATTCAAGCATTCGCCATGCAACTCCATGACGATATCCTCGCAGACTTCGAAAAGACCAAACGAGAATATTCGGCTCTCTATGCAGAGAGAATACAGTCCTCCCAAAGTCTCAATCAAGCCATGGCCGGGATGGTCCAAACGGTCGAGGGTCAATTTGAGAGGCTCGTTGCTTTGACAGAGCACACCGCAGCGGCCTACGAGGCCTATTCCATTCAGCGAGCGCAGGTTCAGAAAATTCTCGAGGATTTAAAAAAACTACTCAAAAAGGTGTAACCATGACACAGCCAATTCATAGGGATATCTGGATGCAATGCATGGAGGCAGGGTTTGCAGGCGCCCCCATCGAAGAGATGGGAGAGAGGATCCTCGAAGAAGAGAGGCAAGCCGCTGCAGCTGCTCTTGAAGAGCAGACACGCGAACAAGCCGATGCGCTGCGAGAGATAGTGGAGCATGCGGCCCAAGCAGGGCAAAGGTCCAACGATACGGCGCAAAGCTTCCCATTCCTTGAGGCCCATAGACAAAAAGTGGAGACCATCCAGGGGACAATCAATGACACCCGTAAGCATACGGATGAGATCCGCACAGAGCTACTCCCTCCGCTGAAGGCCCAGCTCACCAAGGAAGGCGAGCTCAAAAAAAGGCTGGACGGTGAGCTGACCATTTTGAATGCCCAGATAACGAGGGAAACCCGACTGATGATGCAGTGCGGGGCCTATTTGTCCGACCTCGGAGAACGAGGTTCACACTACGTTGCAAGGGAGCGGTATCGCCAATTGAATGGAAGAGAATATCCCGAAGGCCTTGTGCAACGCGGCAGCGCGAAAGACCGCTTATTACAGGGGCACTCAACCCCCTTTGGCGTATTTTATGATGGAGCGCTAGCGCGAGATCGACAGGCCCCGGCCTCAAAATAACACATTTTCCCTCAGGAGGTCTTCATGGCAACCAGCAGTATTCCCAGCGTCTCTCAAAGCTCCGCAGTGCACGAAACCGCCTGGCGCCGGCGGCTCAATCCACTCCGAGCCCATTTATCCGAACTTAAAGCGCAGATCAACAGGCTTCGGCCTCATGACCCGATCTCCGATCTCATCACCGAGTGGCAAGCGGGGTTCTACACTTCTGTGCATAAGTGCGACACAGAGCAAGAGGCCACGGTAGTGACTGCCATATATCTCAGGGAGATACGGGCCATCTTAGTCGAACCTTTATTTCGATCCCCTTTGGACGGGGAGGCTCTTTTAGGCACCGACGGGGAAACGTACACCCGCATGGCGCTTGACCTCTTTTGGGACAGAAACCCCCATTGTGCGGGCAAATCGCCCCTCCATCCCGAACGGGCCCGGTTTGATGTCTATCCCCATACGCTGGTCCGCTACCTCATCAACACCTGGCTGCCAAAGTATAACATTCTTATCGGACAAGACGATCCCAAATCCGCAGAGATCCAGGCCGAATATCAGCGCCTCCAAGCGCGGAACGCTAGCCCTCCGCAACCAGCCCAACCCGCGGCCCCGGTCGTCGACGAGGCGAGGCGAGCGCGCGCTGCGGCCTTGCGGCAGCAACTCCGCGCCCAAGATGAATGGCTCGAGAGGGAGTTCACCGCGACGAGCGCCCGATTGAACGAGCCGGGGCAGGAAATACTGCAGAGAGCCTTCGAATGTTTTGTCCCGGTCGCTGAGGGAATGTCCGAGACTCAAGAACTCAATCAAAGACAGATCGAAGAGCTCAGGATTCAAGACAGAGAAGCGCAGGACGCCTGTGCGGAGGCAATTCGCCGCGCCCATGTGGACCTGATGCAAGCTGAAGAGGAATTAAGAGTGGCGGAAGCCGAGCTGAACGACGTGAATGTGCAGCTTAGAGAAAACCAAGATCTGAACAACCAGCTCGGGCAGGACGTCCGCAAGCTTCACACGAAATTGGACAAGCGGAACAAGCAGTGGGCGACAATGATCGCCAAAATTGCCGCTTCCGCGCTGGTAGCTTGGGGCGCCACCTACATTTTGCAAGAGATCGCAACCAGTATGGCTTCGGACGCTCTTATTTCGGGCGTTCTGAAAGGAGTGCGCCATGGCATTGAAGTCGGCGGCACTATGCGCGTACCCGTGAACACCCCGCAATTTTAAGGAGATAGTATGTCAATCAAAGAAATAGGAACCTTCATGAGAATCGATTGCATTCCTCCCTCGGAGGATCCTAGGTTCTCGCTAAATGCTCGTGAGCAATTGCGTCATTTTGAAGCTGAGATTGAAGAGGACGCGCGCGCGATCACAAATGGAGAGGGAAGAGCATTATACCTCGGTACGAATCGGAAGATTATCAGAGATATCGAGTCAGGCATAGACATCCTGGAGCGCCATCATTTTCCTCAGAGTGAGATCAATAAAAGGATCGCTAGGGAACTTGACCAGCTCAAGCCGCGCAAGGAAAAATTTAAAGAAGATATGCAAAGAAATGACAGCGATATCACAGAACAGGCATTAAAGTTGGATATCTCCCATCGAACAGTTCAAACCCAGGCTCTAAATTCGAGCCGGTTTCTTCGCTCCATCAAGTATACAGAACCTAAACCAGTAGAACCCTCATCCACACGACGCCATTCTTCCGAGGAGGACGTGGTTGCCTGTCTTAAACAGTATTTTAGTGAGATAGAGATCCTGAAAACCTAAATAAAGATACGAAGAAAACCAAACCCAAGGAGAGACTATGTCAATCAAAGAAATTCCAGGTTTCAACCTGGCTGTAGCGAACTCTGGCCAATTTCAATTCGCCAAACTTGATGTCGAAGATGAGAGTCCCGCTCTTTACGATGTGAAAGGAAAGGGCTTGATAGACTTGCATGGGGAAAGCACCGCACGCATCAATGCACTCATGCAGGAGATGCTTTTGAATGATCTTCATCAAGATGCCGCTGAAAAATTGCCCGACGTTCAGTCGACCTACGACAGAGCTAGAGGAGAGCTTCGACGGAGTGAGAATCTAGTCGAGAAACACGGAACGAAATTAGATGCGTTTCAACGCACCGTTCACTCTCAGTCTCTGGATTCAAGCCGATTTCTTCGCACCGTAAAGTATGAGGAGAAAAAGTCAGCAGCAGAGCCAGCAAAACTACGCTTTCCCTCGCAAAGGGCATTAGCTTCTTGTCTGAAGAAAAACGATTTCTTTCGCGCATCCCCTTATTTCAATGAGAAGAAGGTTGCCGAGGTCGTATCAAACCGTTTGGCAAATAAAGAATTATCGCCTGACGAATTAAGAAAGGAGCTCATAGAATGTACCTTATTTACAATGCCGAAGCTTCGACCGCAAACTCAACGAACAACGGTATTAATATTGGAATCAGCATCGAAAGATTGCGAGGAAACCTGGATTGATAAAGCGATGGATGCTGTCATGGAAGTCGTGAATACCTTTGAGAAGGCGATTACGAAGGACCCGTCAGCTGCCTCAGAACTCAACCATGATTAGAACAAACCAAACTTAAGGAGAAACTATGTCAATCAAAGAAATTCCAGGTTTCAACCTGGGTGTAGCGAACTCTGGCCAATTTCAATTCGCCAAACTTGATGTCGAGGAAGAGAGCTCTGCTCTTTACGATGAGAAAAGAAAGGGATTCATAGACTTGCATGGGGAAAGCACCGCGCGCATCGATGCACTCGTTCAGGAGATGCTCTTGAGTGATCTTCATCAAGATGGCGCTCAACAATGGTCCGATATTCAGTCGACCTTCGATAGAACGAAAGGAGAGCTTCGACGGAATGAGGATCAAGTCGAGAAACATGGAACGAAATTAGATGCGTTTCAACACACCGTCCAATCTCAAACATTGGATTCAAGCCGATTTCTTCGCGCCGTAAAGTATGAGGAGGAGAAGAAGCCTTGTCGCTCGCAAAAGGAATTGGTACAGTTTCCTTCGGAGAAGGTGTTAGCGGCCTGTCTTAAGGGACATCGCTTAACTCGCGAGAATGCTCTGCCTGGTGAAAAGGAAATTGTTGAGATCGTAGCTCACCGTTTGGCCAATAAAGAAGTATATCCTTTAGGTGTGGATATGGCGGTAGTCCTTACCTTAGAGGATGTAAGGGGGAATTCGAATGAAAAGTTATTTGTCAATCCGGGTAGATTAATGACATTATTAACCACATTGACAGCAGCCTCAAAGGATTGCGCCAGCGGTTCAGTGCCTGAACAAAAAAGTGAAGTCAAGAAAACCGATTGAGGTGTGAGTATGGAGAACAAGGGATTAAGGAGTTTCGTTGACCCTAGGAGTGCGCTATGAGCATCAACCCATTAGAATCTTCAGTGCCATGGACTGCAGTCATTGCTGACATCCGGCTAATCGAAAACGACATCGAGAAGAAGGCTACGAACATTCAAGATCCCTTGTTAAGAGACCGCTATCTCCTTGACAGCGGACTAGCGACCTTGCAAACGATCAGAGGGCAGCTGCATGACTCATTTCTGCCCACGGTGGAAGAACAGCGGCGTTTGTTTCAAAAGGTCGATGCGATCCGGGATACTTGGGCGAAAACCTTCGCAAAGTACCGAGAGTATGACCAAGCGACCACTCGAGAACAAATCAGGCTGGCCCTAGAGAGGCAGAATCTTGAACAGGGCCATCTGAATGATGCGAAATTTCTAGCAGTTCTCAGCGGAGGGGTGACCGGGGTTGCGGTAGGAGCCCATGTCCGAGATCAAATAAAAATTACCCTCAAAGCGCGGGGCATTCGACTTCCGCACCATTCAGAACTCACCGAGAACGAGGTTCTCTTATGCGGAGTCGCAGGGGCCTATGTGGGCAAATGCGCCGTTGAAGGTGCGCACCGAGGTGTAGGACAAATTAAAAGAGCGCTTCAGGAGAAGGATCCGTCAGCTCCTAAACCAGAACCCGATCATGGAGGGAAGCAATGAGCATCCATCCATTAGAGGGGACGGTGTCATGGGCAGAATGCATTGCCGATATTCGGCACATTGAAAATCAGATTGAGGAGAGCGCCTCGACAATTCAAGATCCGTGTGTAAGAGTCCGCTTCATCAATGACAGCGGGATCACGAATTTGCAAAAGATCCGAGGGCAGTTGAATGACGCATTCCTGCCGCCTCTCCAAGATCAGCGGCAATTATTTCAAAAGGTGGATGCGATCCGAAACACGTGGAGAGAAGTCTTGGCTGGATATCGGGTTCTCGACAGTGAGGTGGCTCGGGAGCAAGCGGCGCTGGCTCAAGAAAGGCAGACACTTAAGGATGAGACGATCCATTCTGCCAAGTTCGTTGCGTCAGCTCTCGGAGGCGTAGGCGGGGCCTCTTTAGCGAAATCGTGCCTTTCGGAGGTGGATATGACATCCCTAGTCGGCCGCAGTCTCTCTCAGCTGGTTAAGAAGGGGGGCAAAGCCGGTCCGCTCATCGGCGCCGTCGCAGGAGCTGTTTTAACCCGAAGAGCCGCCGAAGGTGCGGAGCAGGCCGTTCACTTACTAGAAAAGGCTTCCAATCCCGAGCCGTCCACTATTCCTTCCGAATAAGTATCATCCACACTGGATGGTGATCAGAGGCATGCCGATCAGCTCCGAGCCGAAAACAATCGCCAGCATCGACACCCCTACCACCGCGCAAAAAGCAGATGTCGCCAGGATACCGATAAAAACTGTTTCCACAAGCTCAGCGGTAAGGGCCATACCCATAAGGGAACTGGCGGCGCCAACAGCTGCCAATGCCGCGACGCTTCGCATCAGCATCCCTGTCTTCGTTCCAGAGAATCCCTCGTAAAAGCAATGGTCTAAAATAGGCCCGGCGACACCACCGACCACCAATGCCAAAGCACCTGCACAACCTCCCGAAGCCGTTCTAAACAGCCCGCCCGGATCTTCCACAAGGCGCTCTGGTCTTTGGACCACTGCACCGGCATAAGCAATGAAAGCTCCAATACCAAAACCGGCCAGAGCCTCGTTCATGTGCTCGCGGAGGCGTAAATTCCACTGAAAGTGATTAGATGCAACTGCAGACATCTTAGGACTCCTGGGTTTTTGAAAGTCTCAAAGAATAGCCATCAGTCAAAAAAAGAGCAATTACAAAAGAAAGTCTGTAAAACTGGAAAATCCGTAGTGTACTACGAAATTATCTGATTTTTTCGTAGTGCGCTACGGATTTTCCAGTTTGCTATCTAAGTTATTTAGTGTAAGGTATTTTAAGACTGTGATTTTCCGATCCGCATTTTTTTTGAACTATTCGGAAATTCCGAATAGTTGCCCTTTATCTCATTCTGGCTTAGCGAAATCTGCCTTTCGTCGTCAACGATGCGGCGCCCTCAATCGGATGAAAAAATACTTTTCCCTTGTTTCATATAAAAAAGAGCGGGGGGATAACAAGGGGAGTAATGTTCCCCAAGAAGCGAACGGTTTGATCCGTCGAAGTGGTGATCCCACTGACTACATAGGGATGGCCCATCCCATAAAATACCGATAATACACAATAAGCAATTTTCTCTGCGGTGAACGCCGCTGCACTCCCTGCTGCCAGATGCCCGATGTGTGCACAAACAAGACACCCTAGTAAAATTGCGGGTGAGTGGACCAACAAAGATCCCACGGTTTCCCACATCCCATACATATAAATTCCAGGATAATGGACCACATTAGCTGCCATAAAAACCTGCTGTTCAAGTTGAGGAAGCTCAAGATTATAGCTGGGTTATGAAATAGATCCAAACTTTTTTGGATCAGGCAGGCTGGAGAAGTCCGAGCTTTTCCAAGCTTTCGCGCAGGGTCTTATTGTCAGGCTTGTCGAGGGCGCCGTTTTCATTCAGCCATTGGATGTAGTGCCGCGGGATTTCCGCGAGCGGCTTGCCTTGGTGCTTGCCGAAGGGCATGCGGGTGAGCACCATGGGACGAGAAATTAGCTGCATGACGACTTCCATTGGAAGGTCATCGGTCATTGCAGCAAAAACTTTGTGCAGGACAATCACGTCATCGAGCGCGCGGTGGGCCTGGTTGGCCTCGATGCCGTAGACCTCGCGCAGGGACTGGAGCGTGTGGCGGGGGAGGTCGGGGCGGTACTTGCGCGCCCACTTGAGCGAATCGGCAAACTGCCACGTCGGCATGATCACATTGTGCCGTTTATATTCGTTTTCGAGGAAGGGCTTGTCGAAGGAGTCGTTGTTGTGGGCGATGAGGACGACATGTCCTCTGCAGAATTCAATAAAATTGGCGCCTACCTCGGCAAAGGTGGGGGCGGCAGCGACCATTTCATCGGAGATCCCGTGGATGGCGGCGGCTTCGTGCGGAATCGGAATGCCCGGATTGATGAGCTGCACAAAGGTGCGGTTCTGCACCGGATCAAAAGCCGCCAGCTCCACGATCCGATCTTTGTCGGAGCGTACGCCGGTTGTCTCTGTATCGTAAAAAATTGGCCTCATACGTTAAAAAATTGCATAAATAGAAATTAATTGCTATTAAATTGGGATGAAAAAGTTTTTTTTGTTCCTGATTCTCTGTTTTGCGACCCTGCTTGACGCGGGGACACCCCAGGTCTATTTTTCTCCGAAAGACCACATCGCCGACCACTTGATTGCGCTGATCCAGAAGGAGACGAAGAGCATCCAGATCGCCGTCTATTGCTTCACGCATCGAGGTATTGCAGAGGCGCTTTTGGAGGCCAAACAGCGCGGCGTGATGGTGGAGCTACTGGTCGATCCTTACTCGATCAAGGTAGATGCGCCTTTAGAGCAACTTGTGGACGCGGGGGCTGCGGTTTATGTCTGGGCGGTTGGCGGGAAGAGTATGCGCAAACCGATCATGCACCACAAGTTTTGTGTGTTTGGGGCGGGATTGCTTTGGACCGGCTCCTTCAATTTCACTTACCAGGCCCATAAGGCCAATCAAGAAAATGTTTTGGTGATCGACACGCCGGAGGTCATTCAAAAGTACAAGGACCAATTTGAGGCGCTGAAGAAGGGGCCGTGCGTGCTCTATAGGGAATATTTGATCACAAATCCCAAAAACGAGATGCCTCTTAAAAAAACTGGTTAAAAAGTGGTTTCTTGGGGTATTCTGGGGGCCAATAACTAGGAGTTTGCCCCGTGAAATATCTGCTGCTTTTAAGCCCTTTAGTTCTCATGCTTTCCGGCTGCTATAACGTCTCTTCGGAAGATGCCGAGCTGAGGACCGTCCCCGTTACCAATAATCATTTGCTTCTTCCCGATTCTGCCCGCGGCCCGAATACCGGCGTCGCCTATTAAGTACATTGACAATTTGCAGGAGGTTTAGGTAGTTTGACAAAAGAGGACACTGAATGAAAAAGCAAGGCGCCCCCGAGTACCATTTTTTTCCGAGCGATGCTGCAAAAGTGATGAAGCAGCTGGGAAAAGAGGCCCTATACAAGTATCTCGAACAGATGCTCCTCATCCGCAACTTTGAAATCCGGGCGGAGAGCGCCTATCTGCACGGAAAAGTGGGCGGCTTTTTTCACTCCTATATGGGACAGGAAGCGATCCAAACGGCCGCCGTCGGCGTCATGGGCCAAAATCAATGGTGGTCGACGACGTATCGCTGCCACGCGCTGGCCCTCCTGCTCGGAGCGACACCCAATGAGCTCATGGCAGAACTTTATGGCAAAGTGACGGGCAACGCAATGGGGAGGGGAGGGTCGATGCACTTCTTTACCGACCGGATGCTCGGCGGCAACGGCATTGTCGGCGCGCAGATCCCGGTCGCCACCGGCGCCGGTTTTACCCTCAAGTACAAGAAACAGGAGGGGGTCTCTGTCTGTTTCTTAGGCGACGGCGCTGTCGCTCAAGGCGCCTTCCACGAATCGCTCAACTTAGCCTCTTTGTATGATCTTCCTTGCATCTACGTCATCGAGAACAATCAGTGGGGCATGGGGACTGCTGTCGCCCGCGCGATCGCAGCCCAGCCGATGGCGGAGCTCAAAGCTCCCGGGTATGACATGAAAGGCTATACCTTCGACGGGATGGATTTTTTCAACTGCTACGCCGGTTTTGAACACCTCTTCGCCGAAGTGAAAAAAACATCGCGGCCGGTGCTTGTCGAGGTAGTGACCGAGCGGTTCCGCGGCCACTCGATCTCCGATCCCGCCGTGTACCGCTCCAAAGAAGATCTGCAAAAGTGCATGACGCGCGATCCTCTCCTCCGCTATTTTCAGACGCTTGTCGATGCCAAACTCATCGATGATGCGGCGTATCAGGCCATGGACCAAAAACAAAAAGATCTAGTGATCGCGTCAATGAAGTACGCCGAAGAGAGTCCGTGGCCCGACCCGATCACACTGGAAGAAGATGTCTATGCAGGAGAGAGCTGACATGGGCATGCAACTCGTAGAAATCCGTGAAGCGCTCCGCCAAGCTCTCGATGAGGAGATGGCGCGCGATCCCAATGTTTTCATCATGGGAGAAGAGGTCGCCGAATACAACGGCGCGTATAAAGTCACCAAAGGGCTGCTCGACAAATGGGGCCCCGGCCGGGTTGTCGACACCCCAATCTCAGAGCTGGGATTTGCGGGCTTAGGCGTCGGCGCTGCGATGACGGGGCTCAGGCCCGTGATTGAGTTCATGAGTTTCAATTTTTCTTTTGTCGGCTGCGATCAGATCATCTCCAATGCCTGTAAAATGCACTACATGTCGGGCAACCGCTTCAACGTCCCGATTGTGTTCCGCGGTCCGAACGGGGCTGCCGCACAGGTCTCCTCGCAGCACTCCCATTGCGTCGAGGCGTTCTACAGCAACTTCCCCGGATTGATCGTCATTTCTCCGAGCAATGCCTACGATGCGAAGGGACTCCTCAAGTCGGCGATCCGCAACAACAACCCGGTGCTGTTCCTAGAAAATGAACTCTCCTACGGCGACAAGATGGAGATCCCCACAGAAGAATATCTCGTCCCGATCGGCAAGGCGAAGGTTGTGACCGAAGGGAAAGACGTCACCCTGGTCTCCCACAGCCGCATGGTCAACGTGTGCAAGCAAGCTGCCGCCGAGCTTGCGGCCCGCGGCATTAAGGTTGAGCTGATCGATCTGCGCACCATCAAGCCGCTCGACATCGCTACGGTTGCCGATTCGGTCCGAAAAACCCACGGCTGCGTCCTCGTCGAAGAGGGGCACCGCTTTGCCGGCATATGCGCTGAGGTGGGCTTTGAGATTATTGAACACTGCTTCGACTTTTTGGATGCCCCATTAAAAAGAGTCTGTCAAAAAGAGACGCCGATGCCCTATTCTAAAGAATTAGAGAAACAAACGATGCCGACGAAAGAAAAAATCATCGCGGCCATTTTAGAAGTGATCTCATAAACGGGAGCTTGCCTTATGCCTTTTACAGTGACGATGCCCAAACTCTCTCCCACGATGGAAGAGGGGACCATTACCAAATGGCACAAGAATGAGGGAGATTACGTCAAAGCCGGCGATGTTCTCTTCGAGGTTGCGACCGACAAGGCGACCGTAGAGCACACCGCTCTCGATCCAGGGTACCTCCGTAAAATTCTCATCGGCAATGGCAAAGAGGCCATCGTGAACCAGGCGGTCGCCATTTTTACCCTGAATGTTGGGGAGAGCATCGAGGGCTACACACCCGAAGGGGCTCCTCCCAAATCAGCCGCTCCTGTGCCCGCTTCCGAGAAGAAAGCAGAGGCCCCAACCTCCACTCCTAAAGCTACAGGCGGCGCCATGCAGCAGCCCGCGTTCGTTCCGGAGCCTCCCCTCACAAATTACGTATTCCCGCAGCCTGCCAAAGAGCAGCGCGCCTCGCCGCTTGCCAAAAAACTCGCCGAAGAAAAGGGGGTGGACCTCACCACCGTGAAAGGCACCGGACCGCAACATCGTGTGATGAGCCGCGACCTCAACCTCGCCCAGCCCGACGCCGTCGTGGCATTTGGGCGTCAGGAAGTGCCCAAGCTCGCTCCCGGCACCTACGAAGAAGAGCCCCTCACACCGATGCGCAAGATCGTCGGACAACGGCTGCAGGAAGCGAAGACGTTCATTCCCCATTTTTATGTCACGCAAGACGTGAGCGTGTGCGCTTTAAATAGTATCCGTGACCACCTCAGAAATGTGGGCGTTAAAGTGTCGTTCAACGATCTCATCGTGCGCGCTACTGCCCTCGCGTTGCGCAAACACCCGGAGATCAATAGCGGCTACAATTCTGAGAGCGCCTCCCTCATCCGCTTCAAGACAATCGACATTTCGATTGCTGTCACTGTCAACGGAGGCCTCATCACCCCGATTGTGCGCCATGCCGATTACAAAAATGTGGGGCAAATTTCTACGGAGGTGAAAGCCCTTGCCGCGCGTGCCAAAGAGGGGAAGCTTGCCCGTGAAGAATACACAGGCGGTTCGTTTACGATTTCCAATCTGGGGATGTTCGGGATCTCTGAGTTTATCGCCGTGATCAATCCTCCGCAGGCCGCGATCCTCGCTATCGGCGGCATGGAAGAGAGACCGGTGGTAAAAAATGGACAGATTGCAGTCGGCAAAGTGATGCGCCTCACGCTCTCTGCGGACCATCGCGTGATCGACGGCGCCGATGCGGCGAAGTTCCTCAAGACCGTGCAGTTCTATCTCGAAAACCCTGCGATGCTGCTCGTGTAGTTTTCCTTCTGAGATAGGCGGGCGCACCGTTTAGGGGAAATTAAGAATTTCGGGTTCAATACCTAAAACTTTCCTGTCTCTAGGGATAAGGATTGCGAATTTTTTATCTATAAGAAAGCTATCTTGATCTGGACTTATGTCAATTCCTTTTTCCTTATGGTGCTTAAGCACAGCAAAATGTCCCAATCCACCAAAGACATAACGCTTGTTGCCTTTCTGTACAGGATTTTCATTTAGAATTGTATACATATGTCGATTTCTAGTCAGAACTGATCTATGTGCCTCATCCGTTATCGCATAAACAAGATTGAAAAAATTAAATATCATGTAAACGGCGGCAACTAATTTATCTAAATGATAGGAATTCCCTGCTATTATATAAGCAATCTCTGCAAATATAAGGCTTATTACAAAAGATTTTACGCAATTTTTTGTGGCAGGAATAAGAAAACTAATAATTACATCGCGGCGATCCCATCCTTTAATAGTAATTGGAGACTGAACAAACTTAATTTGACTGTATTGTCTCAGAATTTCATTTGTAGTATTATCGCTGGCTTCTACGAAGGCAATGTCGCCGGGCTTAAAAAGAGAATCGACAATGATTGCATTCTTCCTTGCATGATCTTCTCTAGTATGAGCTTCGCCAAGAAAAATTAATTCAGCATCTTCAATGGATGCAACATTTGATTTAATGTTATAATCCGAAATTAACGAAATAAAAACACCATTTTTACTTTATTATAATATATATTATAATATATTAAGTCTATTTTTATCAAGTTGATTCATTTTAGATATTTAAATTAAATATACTAGTAGTTCTGGTTTTAATATGGAGTTAAGGAAAAAATACGATTGTTTTTGAATAAGCTATTAATAGACAAAGATTTGCAAAAAGATTAAAATATCATTTCCGAATAATTTGTAGGATATACTACTGTGTAGTGCGTATTCGCAAATATAGTCAA
>JABDEH010000021.1 GCA_013287215.1 Chlamydiota bacterium | reverse complement strand
GATAGGTCTCATGATCGGACATCAGAAGATCTTCCGCTTTCTCGGTCTCGAGGGTCTCGAGCATCTCTTGGCTGACAACGTCGCCTTCGCGAAGGATGACGTCGCCTGTTTTGCGGTGGAGGATCGACCCCGGGGCAGGTTCTCCTAGGAGGAGCGCTCCCAGCTTCTCGTGGAACTCGATCATGAGCTCGGCTTCTTTCGCTTTGAACTCCGAGTGGATGTCTTTAATGCGGGACGCTTCTTCGACCAGCTCGTCGTCTGTTTTGGACAGGCGGTCGCGGCGGCTGAAGACTTTGACGTCCATGACTACCCCTTCCGTTCCTGGTGGCACGGTGAGGGACGCATCTTTGACGTCTGCCGCTTTCTCGCCGAAGATGGCGCGCAGCAGCCGCTCTTCAGGCGCCAGCTCAGTCTCAGATTTTGGGGTGATCTTCCCGACGAGGATATCCCCCGGCTTCACTTCGGCGCCGATGCGGATGATCCCATCTTCCCCGAGGTTCGCGAGCATCTCTTCCGAGACGTTCGGGATATCGCGGGTGATCTCCTCTTTCCCTAATTTCGTATCGCGGGCGGTCAGCTCAAACTCTTCGAGGTAGATCGAGGTATAATAGTCCTCGCGGAGTAGCTTCTCTGAGATGAGGATCGCATCCTCGTAGTTGTAGCCGCACCAGGGCATGAAGGCCACAAGGGCGTTTTTACCGAGGGCGATCTCCCCTTTATCAGTGGACGATCCGTCCGCAATGATGTCCCCTGCTTTGACGACGTCACCGACGTTGCAGAGCGGGGTTTGGTTGATGCACGTTCCGCCGTTAGAGCGGAGGAACTTTTTCAGTGTGTATGTCCTCTTGTTCAGCGGGTTAGATTTTGCTGCTACAACAATCTTAAATCCGTCGACATACTCGACCGTTCCGCTCTCTTCCACGATGATGACGGCGCCGGAGTCGCGGGCGGCACGGGCCTCTAGGCCAGTTCCCACGATCGGGCTGTCTGTTTTGAGAAGAGGCACGGCTTGGCGCTGCATGTTTGAGCCCATGAGCGCGCGGTTGGCGTCATCGTGCTCCAAGAATGGGATCAGTCCGGTCACAATGGAGACGAGCTGCTTTGAGGAGACGTCCATGTGAGTGACTTTGCTGCTTTCCATTTTGAGCGATTCGCCGCGGTATCTCACCCAGCAAATCGGCTCGGCAAACATCTCAAATTCATCGAGGACCGCAGAGGCCTGCGCGATGACGCAGTTCTCTTCTTGGTCGGCGGTCATGTATTCGATCTCTTCGGTCACAACACCGTCGCGCACGATGCGGTACGGGGTCTCGATAAAACCGAACTCGTTAATTTTGGCAAAGCACGCAAGGGATGTGATCAACCCGATGTTCGGACCTTCGGGGGTCTCGATCGGACAAATCCTTCCATAGTGGCTCGAGTGCACGTCGCGCACTTCGAACCCGGCCCGTTCGCGGTTTAAGCCGCCCGGCCCGAGGGATGAGAGGCGCCGTTTGTGGGTCAGCTCGGCGACAGGGTTGGTCTGGTCCATAAACTGCGAGAGCTGCGATCTGCCGAAGAAATCTTTTAACACGCCGGCAAGGCCCTTGGCAGAGACAACTTTGCCCGGGGTCAGGGTATCGGAGGCGAAATCAAATAGGTTCATCCGTTCTTTGATGATCTTCTCCATGCGGGCGAGGCCGATGCGGCACTGGTTCTGAATGAGCTCTCCCACGGAGCGGACGCGACGGTTGCCTAAGTGGTCGATATCATCGACGACCGCTTCCTCATCCCCTTTTTTGAGGCGGATTAAGTATTTTAATGCGTTGATCACGTCTTCTTTTTTCAACGTGACGTTCACGAGTTCTTCATCAGAGGTCTCTAAGCCTAGCTTTCGGTTGAGCTTATAGCGGCCGACCCTGCCTAAGTTATAGCGCTTCGGATCGAAGAAGAGGCGCATGATGGCAGAACGGGCGTTCGAAAGGGTCGCCGGTTCGCCGGGACGGATCTTGCGGTAAAAATCTTTCAGGGCAGACTCATAGGAGTCTGTCGTATCTTTGGCGAGCATCTTGATGACGGGGCTCGTCTCGTCGGCATCTTCGGCGATGCGCACGACGGCGACGCCGGCATCCAGCATCCGCTTCAACATGGCGGTTGTCAGTTTTTCGGAGGCTTTTCCGAAGACAACACCCGACTCCTGGTCGACCACGTCTTCAGCCAAAATTTTTCCGACGAGCTTCGCAAAGTCTTTATCCGATTTGAACTTGACTTTGACCGTGCTGAAAAACTCTTCGATGATATCGGCATCGGTCGAATAGCCCAGCGTACGGATGAAAGAGGTCGCCAAAATCTTGCGGCGGCGCTTCTTTCGGTCGATATAGATATAAATCAGATCATTAGAATCAAAGGCCCCTTCGAGCCAGCTTCCGCGGTACGGAATAATGCGGAACGAGTAGAGGAGCGTCCCTTTGGAATGCCTCTCCTGCTCAAAGGAGATCCCGGGAGAACGGTGGAGCTGGGACACAATGACCCGCTCGGCGCCGTTGATGATAAAGGTTCCCTTGTCGGTCATGATGGGGATGGTCCCCATGTAGACCTCTTCTTCCTTGATCCCCGTTTCATCCGTCAGACGGAATTTTACTTTTAACGTGACGTTGTAAGTAATTCCTCGACGAATACATTCTTCGGGACTATATTTGGGGACTCCCAAATTGTAGGAAATGTACTCAAGAACGGTTTTCTCATCATAGGACTTGATCGGGAAAATCTCGGTAAACACTTCCTGCAACCCCACATTCTCCCGCTCGGGAGACGATTTATGCGATTGCAAAAATTGATGGTAAGATTTAATTTGAATTTCAATGAGGTTTGGCAGATCAATGATCTCTTCTTTCTCACGAAATGTCACCCGATGTGGGGGCCGCTTTAGCATCGCTTGCTCCTAATATTAGCATTCATCTAGCAAAATCAAAGAGCAGAAGCATCGACAACCGTGCTTCTGCTCGGAGAGTATCTACAAAGTCTCGATTAGAGACCTTTCAGAGTAACTTTTCCACCGGCTGCAGCGATCTTCTTAGAAATATCTTCTGCTTCGGCTTTGGGAGAGGTCTCTTTCAATGTTTTAGGAGCTCCGTCCACTAAGTCTTTTGCTTCTTTCAGTCCGAGCCCTGTGATCTCGCGGACAATTTTAATGACACCGATTTTCTTTTCAGCAGGAGTTGCTTCCAGGACGATTTGGAAATCGGTAGATTCCGCCGCTGGAGCTGCTGCCCCGCCGCCGCCAGCCGGCGCTGCCATCATCATGGGCGCTGCGGCTGCCGCTTTGACACCCCACTTATCTTCCAGCATGGTTTTCAGTTTAGACATGTCCATGACTGTCAGTTTGCTAAGGGACTCTACTAAATCTTCAATATGTTGCGTACTCACGATATTACCTCTTTAAAATAAAGTTTAAGAATTGCTTTGTGTTTTGTTCTCGATGCCGTGCATTAAGCTCGTCAGCAGCGCTTCCATGACGCTGAGCACTTGGGCCATGGGGGCTTCAAGTATGCTGAGAAGCTGCGCACGCATTTCATTTTTGCTTGGAAGTTTAGAAAGCACTTCCACATCTTGCGCGGAATAGAGCTTCCCGTCAAACTGACCTCCGAGGACAGTCAGGACGTCTTCATTTTCTTTGCTGTAATCATACAGGGCCTTCGTGACCTGCACAGGATCTGTCACGGCAAAAACAACGCCGATATGACCTTCCAAGAGCTGCGGATTAAGGGCGATCCCGGCAGCTTGCGCCGCTTTGATCAAGATCCTTTTGCGCACCACCTCAAAATCGCCGCCCGATTTTCCCAAACGGACTCTAAAGTCGGCCGCCATATTTGGGTTCACGCGCTCATATTTGGTGAGGACGAACGCTTTAGATGCCTCGATCTTATCTTTGATCTCATCGAGTAGGAATTGCTTTTCTTTTCTCATCCTTCTTCAGCTCCTTGGAGGTCAGCGACAGAATGGAGGTCAACTTTCAGTCCCGGCCCCATCGTCGATGAAATCACTAAAGATTTTAAAAATTGGCCTTTCGCCGTCGCAGGCTTAGACCTAGAGACAACGCCGAGGAAGTTCGTGATATTTTCGACAAGTTTCGACGTCTCAAAAGAGAGCTTGCCCACCAGATTATTGATGACGCCCCCTTTGTCTGTCTTAAACTCTACTTTCCCCGCCTTCACTTCTTTCACGGCGGTCGCGACGTCTGCGGCGACGGTCCCCGCTTTCGGCGTCGGCATCAACCCTCTAGGGCCGAGCACCTTGCCGAGCTTGCCCACTTCCCGCATCATATCGGGAGTGGAGATGACCGCATCGAAGTCGGTCCAGCCGTTTTTGACTTTTTCTAAAAGTTCTTCAGTTCCTGCAATGTCAGCGCCTGCATCGAGTGCCTCTTGGAGTTTTTCCCCTTTGGCAAACACGATCACTCTCATCAGTTTTCCTGTGCCATTCGGTAGGGCGACAGTTCCACGGACTTGTTGGTCTGACTTACGGATATCGACGCCAGTTTTTAGCGAGACTTCCACAGATTGATCAAATTTCAACTGTGGACATTTCTTTAATATTTCGATCGCCTCGGCCAACTTGTAGCTTTTCTCTACATCGTACAGCTTCGCAATCTCCCGAAATCTCTTGTTTTTACGCATCAACCCTCTATAATGTCTACGCCCATGGAGCGGGCGGTTCCCATGACGACAAGCATGGCCGCTTCTTCAGAGCCGACCCGCATGTCTTCATACTTTTGCTTTACGATCTTTCTCACCTGGCTCTTGGTCATCTTACCGACTTTATCGCGGTTAGGGACCTTGGAGCCCGATTCGAGGCCGAGTTCCTTCAAAATCATCCGCGACACAGGAGGCTGTCTTGTGACAAACGTAAATGATTTATCAGAAAAAACGCTGATGAGCACGGGAAGCACATCCCCTGCTTTATCTTGTGTCTTCGCATTAAACTCTTTGCAAAACCCCATGATATTGATTCCGGCGGCGCCTAAGGCAGGGCCAATAGGAGGCGCAGGATTTGCTTTACCCGCAGGGATTTGGAGCTTAATGACTTTAACTAGTTTCTTTGCCATATTGTTTTTTATCCTACTTCAGTTTCTGCTGGCACTTGCTCGACTTGCCAGAACTCTAGATCATCCACACGAGTTTCTCTTCCGAAGATAGAGACCATGACGCTGATCCTTCCTTTCTCATGGAAGACTTCGATCACGGTGCCGATAAAGTTCACAAACACCCCATCGGTGATCTTGACCTTGTCGCCGATCGTGATGTTGTGCTTCTGGACAACGCCTTTCTTCTTCTCTTCGATATCTTTTAAAATTTCTTCGACTTCTTGCTCAAGGAGAGGGGTCGGTTTTGCACCGCCTAAAAAATCGATGACGCCATTGGTGTTCTTCACATACATCCACGAATCATCGGTGAGGTTCATCTTCACCAAGATGTAGCCGGGCCACATCCTTTTTTCGCTGATCTTCTGCTCCCCGCGCTTCACTTCCGCGACATTTTCGGTAGGTACGAGGACATCGACGACGAGCTCGCCCATCCCCTTCGACTCGCGGTTCTCCTCGAGCGCCTTTTTTACTTTCTTTTCTTGGCTCGATAAAACTTGTACAACATACCACTTATGCATAGTGTCAACCACCTAGGAGATGGGCCAATAACCCAACTAAGTTCAAAAATCCTTTGATCGTCAAATCGATGAGGTAGATCCCCAGCCCCAAAAAGAACGTGGCTCCCACAACCATCTTGGCGCTCTGGACCAACTCTTCTTTGGTCGTCCAGGAAACCTTCTTCAGCTCTTGCTTCAGCTCTCGAAGAAAATTCCGTCTAACCGTTTTCTCTTCTATTACCGTCGTCATTGGCTTCACGTCCGCGTCCATATCCTCACCTTTTATCATCGAGTGCGGAGGGATTCGAACCCCCGACCGGCGACTTTGGAGATCGCTGCTCTACCAGCTGAGCTACACACCCACAAATTTGCACCCAACAACACAGTTGGGCGCAAACAACTTAAGCTCATTCGGTGTGCGTACAACCCTTACTGAAGTACTTTCGTAACGGTACCAGCACCAATGGTTCGTCCGCCTTCGCGGATCGCAAATCTCATTCCCTCTTCCATCGCAATCGGGTGGATGAGTTCGCCTGTGAGCTCAACATTGTCCCCAGGCATCACCATCTCGACTCCCTCAGGGAGAGTGACTGTTCCAGTCACGTCGGTGGTGCGGAAATAAAATTGAGGGCGATAGCCGCTAAAGAAGGGCTTGTGACGTCCGCCTTCTTCTTTTGTGAGCACGTAGATCGCTCCTTTAAATTTCGTGTGCGGCTTGCATGTTCCGGGCGCTGCCAAAACCATGCCGCGCTCGATATCATGCTTCTCGAGTCCTCGGAGCAAGATACCGACGTTTTCGCCTGCTCTCGCTTCGTCGAGGAGTTTATTGAACATCTCAAGGCCGGTCGCTACCGTCTCGCGAGTCTCTTTGATCCCGACAAGCTGCAGCTTATCATTCACTTTGACAATTCCTCTCTCGACTCTGCCGGTCGCAACCGTACCGCGGCCGGAGATAGAGAACACGTCTTCGATCGGCATCAAGAACGGCTTGTCGGTCTCGCGAACAGGAGTGGGGATTTTCTCATCGACCACTTTCATCAATTCTTCGATACTTGCGACATACTTCGGATCGCCTTCTAAGGCTTTCAATGCAGAACCGCGAATGATGGGCACATTTTTGTAGCCTTTCGCTTCGAGGAGTTCCATGAGTTCCATTTCGACGAGCTCGACGAGTTCTTCGTCGCCGGGGCCGATCATGTCCATCTTATTCAAGAACACCACAATCGCAGGAACGCCGACCTGGCGGGCCAAGAGGATGTGTTCCTTGGTCTGAGGCATCGCGCCGTCTGTCGCAGCCACCACGAGGATCGCTCCGTCCATCTGGGCGGCGCCCGTGATCATGTTCTTCACATAGTCAGCGTGGCCGGGGCAGTCGACGTGAGCATAGTGCCTTGCATCTGTCTCGTACTCAACGTGCGTCGAGTTAATCGTAATCCCGCGCGCTTTCTCTTCGGGCGTGTTGTCGATAGAAGCGTAGTCTCTAAACTTCGCGCCTCCCTTTTGCGCTAAAACTTTCGTGATCGCAGCAGTGAGTGATGTCTTACCGTGGTCAACGTGTCCGATCGTCCCAATATTGACGTGCGGCTTTTTCCTTTGAAAGGTTTCTTTTGCCATTAGTCTGTCCTCCGCTTTGGCTCCAATAATTATTTAACTTTCATGCCCAGAATAGGAATCGAACCTACGACCTTTTACTTACCATGCAAGTGCTCTACCACTGAGCTATCTGGGCGTTCCTAAATCCACTAAAAACAAGTACGACAAGGCCCTGCCCGAAAACGTTTCAGTTTACTCGCGCAAGACAAATAAATCAACTCTTTTTTCATCCATTCTACCGTTGCCGGTAGGTAATTCTCGCCTTAGTCAGGTCATAAGGAGACATTTCTACAGTCACGACATCCCCTACTAAAACGCGAATATTTCGCATCCTCATTTTTCCGCAGAGGTGGGCTAACACTTCCATTCCGTTCTCTAAAACGACGCGAAATGTCATGTTTGGTAAAAGTTCTACTACTTTTCCATCGATCTTTAAGGTGTCTTCTTTCGGCATAACCAGGCAATTTTTTGAATTCACGTGAAAATACCAGCCATTAAACTAGATTTTAGCCATTATCGTCAACAAGCATTTGCTTGACCTATGAAAATCGACCCTTTATACTCATAGAAACTTATGATTTCATACCCCTCCTGCGAAAAAAAACAGCAAAAACTCCTCGATTTATTTTCTTCCTGCTCCACGCCCGACGCCCGCTATCAAAAGATTATTGAGCTCGGCCGCGCCCTTCCGCCCTACCCCCCTGAGTTAATGACCCCGGAGCGCATCGTCAGCGGCTGTCAAAGCATAGTTTACCTAGCCTCTACCCTTCACGAAGGGCGGGTCCAATTCCAGGTCCGCTCCGAAGCGCTCATCTCCGCCGGGCTGGCCGCCCTGCTCCTGGCCGTATATAATGATGAGACGCCCGAGATCATCCTCAAATGCCCTCCGGCTTTTCTAGACAAGCTCGGCATCCCCGCCAGTTTGACGCCCGGCCGATCGAACGGGCTCTCCAGCATGTATCTGCGGATGAAGCAGGAAGCGTTAAAGTATTTGTTATAGAAGAAGCACTTAAAGGAGATCAGGCCATGAAAAAGGGAAAACTATTTTTTCATCCGATTGACGGCTCGGCATCCTTGACTATTTCTTGGAGTTCAGGACCCAAGGGAAATGCTATCGAGGCCAAAAAAGGGGCTGGGGCGACCCCACCCGGACTTTGTCTTTAAACGAGGTGAATCGACCCCTAGGCGAGATTGGACGCAGGCTCACAGCAATGCTTGATTGGACTCAGGCTCAGGTTGTCTGACAGCTCTTTCCGCTGTAATTAAAAGCGCCTCTGCTTTAAAATAGCCCCTTAAAAAACGGGAGTTTATCATGGCAACAATCACGGCACCTGCACTCAACACTTACTTTACAAGAGATCCAGCGCAAGTAGCTCAGGAAAAATACTCTAACCAAACATGGAATGAGCGCTATGCCTACATTTCCATGGTTGCGTTTATCGCCCTCGCTGTAGTGGCAAATATTTTCTTGAACCCCTTATTTACGACTACAGTAGAATTGCTCCTGTTCAATACAGGCGTTCTGTCCGTCGCCTCCAACCTAGTCCTGCCTCAAGTCATGGAGTGGTTCGCCCAAGCAAAAAAATTAAAGGCCCAAGGCGATAAAGAGATCCAGATCAGCGCAAAAGTGCAACAACTCCGTGCCATGAATGCGGGTGCCCTTGCCCAACTGTTCGCAAACCATGGGGTGAACGTCCCCGCGTTGCCATTAGAACAAAGCACCTTGCTGCTAGCGCGCATGAGTTGCAAAGAAAATCAAGCTGCCGATTTAAGAGGGACTGTAGACGGATTAGTAAGAGAAAACAAATTCAGAGAAGCGTATGCGACCAGAGTAGCCATTGCCAAGGCAAAAGCAAAATCCGGCTATTTTGCCTATTTACTTCAAAATCCAACGCGCCAGGAGAAGTTTAAAGACTCATTTGAGTGGTCCACTATCCCCCTGGAAGATCGAGCCTTTGCGGCCGCCCTGGAAAGCGAAGAACCACACCGTCTCGCACAAACAAGAGGGCCGGCGCCCCGATTTTTTGAGCTTACTGATCTAGCCGATGGGGACAACGTCGCCGATAGAATCCGAGCGCTGCTGGTGCCTCAGCCAGCCATGCCGCTGCCTCCGCGCTAAAACAGCCTAATTGAAGAACTCGTCCCTCAAGGGACGAGATTCTCCGACGGTTTAAGGATTCTTGCCATAAGACAGCCCGCCTAACCCGCCCCTGAAGGGGCAGGATTGCGGCGAGCGCACCGTTCAACCAGCAGTCTGCGCGCGCGGACTGCTGGTTTTTCTTTTGAGCTTAAATCGCACACTCCTTTAGAATCGCCACTTCAAAAAGGAGTTTTTTATGACAGCAGTTTCTTCCCCGATAAATGTCTACTTCACCCGCGATTCAGCCCAAGTCGCGCAGGAAAAATATTCCAACGCAACCTGGCACAAAGATTGCGCCTATGTCACCATTGTCGCCTTCGCCGCACTTGCTCTCGTGGTAAATGTGTTTTCCCTCTTGCCTCACGCAGCCCTCATTGCTTTCGACGCCGGCATGGCGCTCGTCGGCTATTTCGGAGTCTGGCCTGCAGCCTCTGAGTGGTTTTCCAAGGCAGAAAATCTCCAAGCCCAAGGCGACAAAGAGACGCAAATCAACGCCAAGCTGCAAGAACTCCGCGCCCTGGCTCCTGCTGCCTTAAGAAACCGGTTCAGAGAACTCGGCATTAACATCGATCGGCTTCCCGACGCCGGATTGCAGCAGCGGCCTGAGATTGCGTTGCTCGCACGCGTCCTCCATCGTGAAAAACAGGCGGACGATTTGGCAAGAAAAAGGAATGAATTAATCCACACTTACAAATACACAGAGGCCCTAGAAGTCGATATCGCCGTGGATAAAGCACGCGTGAAAGCGGCTTTCTTTGCACTGCTCATCGAACATCCAGAAATGCAGGGAAAGTTTAAAGATTCATTCCACTGGACGGATTTGCCCGCTGAAGAAAGAGCGCTAGCGGCCGCGTGCACCGCCTTAATGGACCTCCCCCATAACCGCCGCCCGAGATGGTCTCAGACGCCCCTTGCGTCCACGATAAGATGCGCAGATTCTCTAGTGAGAGGCCTCACCAGAGACCGCTTGATGTTTCGAGGCAGCGTCCAAAACCGCTTGGCCGGGGACATTGGAAGATCCCTTTACGCGATGGTGCACCCGGACGTCGAAGTATCGTAACTGTTCGTGAGATTTTTGAGAGGAAGGAATACAACTAGAAGAAAAAGATGTTTCGTTTCTCGTTCTCTTGGTTCCCACCTCTTTTCCAAATATTGGTTGTGCACAAATCTCAGACTCCTTTAGAATCGCCACTTCAAAAAGGAGTTTTTTATGACAGCGGTAGCTTTACCGACAAACATCTACTATACCCGCAATCCCAGCCAAGTCGCGCAGGAAAAATATTCCAACGCAAGCTGGAGCAAAGATTGCGCCTCTGTCACCATTGTGGCCTTTACCGCCCTTGCCCTCATCGCAAATGTCTTCTTGTTTTCCAGCGTTCCTCTCGCAGGTATGATTGGTCTAGATGCCGGCTTCGCCCTCGCCGGTTATTACGGAGTCTGGCCTATCACCGCAGAATTGTTTGCCACAGGAGATAAGCTCCAAGCCCAAGGAGACAAGGAGACCCGAATCAGTGCCAAGCTGCAAGAACTCCGTGCCCTAGCTCCTGCTGCCTTAAGAAACCAGTTCAGGGATCTCGGCAACCTACTCGACCGGCTTCCTGACGCAGAACTACCGCAACGACCTGAAGTGGCGTTGCTTGCGCGCGTCCTCTATCGCGAAGAGCAGGCGAACAATTTGGCTCGCAAAAGGAATCAATTCTTCCACGATGGCAACTACAGAGAAGCCCTAGAAACCGATATCGCTAGGGATAAAGCGCGCGTAAAAGCCGCTTTTTTTTCCATGCTCATTGAAAACCCAAACATACCAGGAAAGTTTAAAAATTCCTTCCGCTGGATGGATTACCCTGCAGAAGAACGGGCGTTATGGGCTGCGTGCACCCCCGTAATGATCCGACCCCACAACGTTCCTTACTCGCGGGATAGTGGAAGGATGACTCCAGATGCCCTCATGGAGAGACGTGACCGCCACAGTGGAACCCCAGTCCTGCATCGGGGCGAAGTCGAGAATCGTTTGGCCGGAGACTTAGGAAGATCTCTTCTTGCACTACTATATCCTCCAGTATGCGTGATTTAGAGGCAGTTGCCTCTATACTAAGTCGAGTTTAAAGGGATCTAACATGACAATAATAGCTTCATCTTCCCTAAACATCTACGTGCTATTGCAAAATCAATGATTGAGACACTGAATTAGCGCCGACGCCGCCACCACGCGCAGCACCTGGAACGGCTCTTTCAGGATGTTCATCAGAAAAGGGATCGACTCGGGCGCTCCGATGTGCGAGAGCGCCTCTAAGATCTGCACTTTCATCTCCCGCTCCACATGCGGATAGGCCTCTTGCAGCACCTTCACCGCTTCCGGGTCGCTCCCGAGCAGCGCTAAAATAAACGCCGCCTGCACGCGGATCTTTTGCTCCGGGTCGTTCAAGAGCTCCCGCACCATCGACAGCGCCTCCTCATCCCCCTCCTCAATCAGCGCCACCACCGCGGACCCGGTCACCCCCCAATTTTGGCTCTGCAGAAACCCCTTGATCGCCTCTTGCGCGTGAGGATGCCGCATCACGCTGAGCATTGACAGTAGGTCAAGCCGCACCAACTGATCGACCACCAGCGGATAATTGGGGACCTGCTCGATATGCTTCACACGGCTGGGCGCCAGCGACCGAAAGAGCGGGCTCACTTGCTGGTCCCACATCAAGATTTCCCGCTGCCCCTGGAACACCTCGTAGAGCGTCTTCGAAGCCTCCTTTACATGCTGCCGCTGCCGCAAGAGCGCCATCGAAAGGTTGGCGCGCACATAAGGATCGCTACTCTGTTTCATCTCCTTCCACGCCAGCTTGCAACCCCGCGTTCCCGAGGCCGCCACCGCCGCAGAGGCCAGGCGCCTGAGATTAGGATTCTGGTCGGCCATCCACTTCTCGAGCGCCTCTTCCCCTTTTGCCTCACTGCGCACGAGCGCTAGCCAGCCGGCCGTGACCGCCACATAAGGATCGGTGTCCTCCAGCATCTCCAAAAAGGGGCCTTTTCCCATCAGCCCAAACGCCGTGAGCGCCGCAATCCGCACGTCGCCGCAGGTGTCTTTCAGTAGAGGCCGGATGAGCGGAAGATGCTCCTCGAGGTCCAAATGGGCGACGATCTCGCATGCCAGCTCCCGCAGCCCCGCCCGGTTGCTGCGCACCAGCCGCTCGAGCTCCTGCGCCTCCACGCTCTCATAGAGGCTGATGAGCGCAATCATCGCGGCAGCCTTTTCTTCGACGAGCGTCTTCGGGTTGCCGATGATCTCGATCAACTGCGGCCGCATCCTCAGCATCCGGAGCTGCCCCACCGCCTTGATCACCTCGAGCTTCACATTCCACACTTTTTCTTCTTTGAGGAGCCGCTCCAGCTCTGCCTGCAGCGGCGTATCCCCAAATTTCGCCGCCATGTGGATCGCGAGCGAGCGGAGAAGCGCGTTCGAAGAGCGCATCTCATCGATCAAGAGCGGCACCGCCCGCGCATCGCGCGTAAACGAAGCTCCGAGAAGCGCATTAATGCGAATGATGAGCTGCGGAGACCGCTCCCCCTTGAGGAGCACCCCCCACGAAAGCACTTCGAGCAGATGGCGGCTATTTTGTCCTTTGGTGAGCTGCTTCCATTCATCGAGCGCCTGCAGCTCTTCTCCCTGCTCTGACAAAGCCCGGATGAGCGCAAAACGGAGCGCCTGGCACTCAGGGTGAGCCTCGACCCCGCGCCGCGCGCAGAGCACTGCAGAGGCCGCATCGTGGATCAGCAAGTGGGCGTAGACATTTTTGACAATTTTTTGCTCAGCAGCGCTCTTCTCAAACCAATTGACTGGTTCCCCTTCTCCCGCGCACAGAACCGAAGAGACCACAAGACCTGCTAAAATGATTTTCATACTAGGTGACTTAAATGCCTACCGCCAATCAGATGAAAATGAAGGTGAAAGACAGTCTGACCGGCTTCACTGCCACTATTAGTCAATAAACGATAACCTTCCGTAATGTCAAACTCAATCGCCAGCTTTTGCGCAACGGCAGCGATTTCCCCAAGGAGAGGGTAATCCTGCGGCTGAAGATCCTGGAGGCAGGCGATCTCCTTCTTTGGCATGATCAAGATGTGGACCGGCGCCACCGGATGGATATCTTTGATCGCTAAGATGCGGTCATTTTCAAAAACTTTTTCACACGGAAGAACTCCTGCGATGATCTTCCCAAACACCGTGCTCATGATCTCCCCTGCAACACCACGTCCAGCGCCTTCAGAGCATCTTCTTTCGTCTCCCACACCGAGATAAATTTCCCTTTATGGCAAAAGATCGCGCCGGAGATTTTTGTCGCTTTTTTCAGCTCTATGTCCTGCAGCCCCGCCCATGTTTCAGGAAGCGGCATCCGCATGTTCATCCGGTCCTCATTATTAGGCGGGATCGCCCGCAGTTTCCAGTGGCCGCCCGAAGGCATCACCACAAACAGCGCTGGATGCGCCTCTCCGCCCAGATCAAAAAAGTTGTCAATCCACGGCATCGGCTCCTCGAAAAGCAAAAACTTCTTTTTTTCCGCCATCGCGTCGGCCACCTTTTGGCGGCACTCCCGGATGTAGTTAAACCGCTCGAGCAGCCGCTGCAAATGCCCCAGCACAAAATCGAGAGCCTGGAAAAAAGCCTCATTCTGCACGGATGGCGGCGCGTCGTAGATTACCGGAACAAAGTTAGACACAATCTGAGAAAAGCTGCAGTGCCCCGTTTCATAGACCACCCGCCCATTGTCGTGTGCATCCACTCCTAAGATCAGCGAGCGGTTAAAAAACTGATAAGTCTGCTCGTCGATAGTCCCTTGATCTTTCAGATAGAGCCACACCATGCCCGCGCTGCTCAGCTCCCCCCGATAGTCCGCCTGATGATGGTCAAAGCGCTTCGATCCCGGGTCATAAATACCGCCCACATCGCATACATATTCGCATGCCTCGAGCGCCTTCGGCTCCCGCGTGCGCAGAATTTTTCCACGGTCGATCCGCCCCACCAGCAGCAAAATCGCGCAGGCAGTCACCTCGTCCGAATGAAAGCTCCCGTCATGTGTCCCAAAACTACGATCCAGCATAAGAGGCAAATTCTACTGCAACCGATCCTATTTTTCTATAGAATTTTATTATTCCCCCCACTACGTTGGGCCTTATGGAGAGCTATCTATTCTCGGATCATTTCGACCTCGTGACCCCTGATGGAGCCATCACCCGCATCAAGCGGCTGGACCCCCTCACCCTCGAAGTAGAGGTCGCCATCGCCGGCATCTCCCCCGCTTATCTCGGCTTCTCCATAGACAAAGCCAAGATCCTCTTCAACCTCAAAAGCACCCTCGCCCAACTTGGCGTCAACGGCCTCCTCCAAGAGCTTGAGCTAGAGCCCCCGTCCCGCACAGCCCGCGCCCGCATCCACCTTGCCGCAATCGGCTCTCTCGCCCAGCAGATGCTCGGCCTCCTCGAACCGGGCGCCTACATTGGCAAACTCTTTGCCGCCGACGACCGCCGCAGAGTCCGCGACCCCGAATACCTCTCCCGCATGTTCGGCAGGTCCGACTACTACGGAAGGCCCCTCCTCTCCCTTGGCGGCATGCAGGGCAGCAAAGACCTCATCTTAGAAAAAGTGGACGGCAGGACCGTCGCCTACCTCGCCGTCCAGGATGGCTCCCTCTCCTACGACCCCTCCATCCAGGGCCTCCTCCCCACCCTCGCCAAGGCACTCCACCATCCCGAGATCCCCTTGCGCGATATCCTCAAGCTCAGCCAAAAATGGACCCCCGGCGCCGCGCGCAGCATCAAAGAAGGAGAACTCCTCCTCGTCCGCACCCTCCCTCTCCATATCCGCACCGTCTTCGGCAGAGTCGTTGACAACCTCCTTCCCAAAGGCTACCACCACACCACCGCCTCCATCCTGCAGCCCGACACCACCGCCTCCGGCGACATCTACGAGCTCTTCGGCTCCTCCGACAAAGAACTCTCCGACATCCCCCTCGAGTTCTACACCTTAGAACCCCACCGCGAGCACGTCTTTTTCGCCGACCGAGATCAGCTAAAAGCCTGCCTCGAAGACGTCCAATCCCTTTTCAAAGCCTTCGACACCGCCCCCGCCCCCCTCCATTTCCGCACCGCCATTTTCGTCGTCAAAGGCGAGCAGCTCCTCCACCTCACTCCCCAAGATTGGATCGCGCGCGAACCCCGCCTAAACGATTTCCCCGGCCTCATCCATCCAGACCGCCAAGCCTACATGGCCGAGCGCTACATCGAAGAGCAGCCCGATTACCCCTTCCTCAAGGCCATCCAAGACGGCCTCATCACCAGCGAGGGCATCCTTCTCACCCGCTACTTCCCCTCCCCCCTCATGAAGCGCATGCTCCTCAGCGACCCCGTCCTCCGCTGCCTCAAAGGCATCTACTTTGAGTATCCCTCCCTCTCCTACGGAGACTTCTTTTCCCACGAAGACCGCTCCTTCCTCCTCGATCTCGCCAAGTTCGCCATCCCCGTCTACTGGGTCGATCAAACAACCCAAAAAATCCTCCAGTACATCCCCAAGCCCGAGAAAGACTCCGGCATGTTCGTCCCCCTCCCCCAAATCCAGACCTTCCTCAAAGCCACCGCCTTCGGCATCTACGGCTCCAACCTCATCGCCGGCAACTTTGAACAAGAGCTCACCCTACTCCTCAAAGGCATCCAAGAGATGCGCTCCCGCATGCAGCATCCCCTCCTCAGCAAGGACACCCCCATCGCCCTCGTCACCGGCGGCGGCCCCGGCGTCATGGAAGTGGGCAACCGCGTCGCCAAATCCCTCGGCATCCTCTCCTGCGCCAACATCGCCGACTTCCGCGGCAAGAAAAATGCCGTCGTCAACGAGCAGCGGCAGAACGCCTACATCGACGCCAAAATGACCTACCGGCTCGACCGCCTCGTCGAGCGGCAGGCCGAGTTCAACCTCGATTTCCCCATTTTCCTCATGGGAGGCTACGGCACCGATTTTGAGTTTGGCCTCGAAGAACTCCGCCGCAAGATCGGCTCCTCCCCCACCCCCGTCCTCCTCTTCGGCACCCCCGACTACTGGAAACAAAAGATCACTACCCGGTTCCAGTGCAATCTTGCCTCCGGCACCATCCAAGGCTCCGAATGGGTCTCCAACTGCTTCTACTGCGTCCAGACCGCCGCCCAAGGCCTCCAGGTCTACATCCAGTTCTTCAGCGGCACCCTCCCCCTCGGCAAAAACGGCCCCGTCTTCGATGCCGGTTTCGCAACCCCTTCATTATAAATAACTAAAAATCTCCCTATCATCTAGCAATTAATTATACAAAATGATACAATTATATATACGGTTAGTCCTTAAGAATAAATAAAGGAGATTAATTTTATGACAGTTAGAGTACAAGAACGTGTTGGAGCATCGCGTACCGAAGAGGCTGAAATCAACAAAATCCGCCGAGATTTATTCTATAAAAATCTGATCACAAACATCTTCTTGACAATTGTGACCGGCGGGGATCACTACCGCTCCCTAAAAATCGAAGCCACAAAGCTTTTTAAAGCAACACAGCTCCTTCCTAAGTTAGCAAACTGCATTCAAACACTAAAAAAAGAATCGCTGTCACTGCACGGAGGAATCACACATCCCCGCCATGCGATAAAATACATGATGATTCAGTTGAAACAGAACAAAAGCTTTGAAGCTTTTGATGACAATTTCCTGCGCGGCGCGATTCTAGTCATTAGCGCAACAACCACGCTCAAGCAGCTATTCGACGAGATGAAGGACTTGAATGGGCTGCAGAAAAAGATTATTGACGCTTCAAAGAGCTGCGATTCTCTGATTAAGAACTTTTCTTTGTCTCGCCAAGAAATCCAGCTAGTGCGGAATCGCAAAAACGAACAATTGGAACAGAGCGAGCTCACATTTGACGATCTCAGCTCCCAAGATAAGTTAGAGCGTTATCAAGCTGTATATCCTACTTTATTGGCTAAAATAAAGAATACTCAAACGCCACCTCAATAGCGACAAGCTACTCCCCACTGCCGACTTCCATGCAAGACACTCATCCTGAATAGGTTACAAGACCCTCCACCTCACATTCTTAACCTATTTACAGTCAATTAGTTAACGTGCCCCTCAGGCTCCCTTTTTTCAAATCACAAGCTATTCATTATTAATATGATAAAATATTCAAATAATCCATATTAATTATTGCAACATTATTAAGATTGTGATATAATTAGGACGGGGAAGAATACATCAATATAAAATAAAAACAAAAACATGATACGCATACCTGACCATCAAAAACCTTACTCCTTGCCAACCGACTTCAACCTCGGCGCGAACCCGCTTGCGAAGAGAAAGGCCATTTCGGAGAGAGTGGAGGCGATCTTTATGGCGCACAAGTGGGAACTCGCCTGTTTTGCCCTTTTCGCTTTCCCGTTATTTCTGGTCGTTATGCCTATTGCTTACGTGCTCCTCAAACGCTCTGTGAAATCGGATGTCGTGACTGCCCTTGCTAAAAAAAGACTCGAGTTACTCAATGGAACCCTCCCTATAACCGACTCTCAATTCAAGCAGTATTTTAAACAAGCGCATAGAGACATGATCCCTCATCATTGCATCCCAAAAATGCCTCAAGGAAGCTCGCCAATCGCTGCCTGGAAAGCATTTAAAGCAAATACTCCCCAGGCTCAATTTGGAAAACTCGTAAAGACAGTACAATCCAAGGCACACCAAACGAGAGCATTGGAATTGATACAGGACAGCATCCTCGAATTTGAGTTTGATACAAAGCCCAAACCCTTCCAGCTCCCCCTGATATCCAAATTTGCGCCTCAGGAAAAAAATGACGAGCATCTCATCCCATATCGGGTTAACCCCAAGATAGATGATGACTTTTTGACTAAACTTTTAGCCGATCCTGAATCAGAGGAAGACTTGATCTCTGCAGAAAATTTACCTCCTGATCTTTCAGAACTCTATAAGACAATTCAGATTAAAAACGGGTTAATGCTCCGCGAAGCAAGAATGGATGAACAGGAATTCGCTCGACTTAAGGTCATCCTTCAGACAACGCAACTTACAGAGTTTACCGACTGCCTCACACCCTTATGTAACGATCCTGAAATAGAAATCCCTATAGCGATACACGACACAAAACCCAATCGTTTTATCGAGTATAACTACAACTGTAATGAGAAAGACCATTCCTTAGACATTATCATCCATCGCGTCTTTGAATTTCCCTCTGTCGAGCAGCATCTGTACGGGGCAGTTAAAATGAGCATCGCCTTGACGAAACCTCTAAACTTAAGTCTGCCCAAGGATTCCACAGTAACTACTGTGAAACCAGAGGAATTGCCGAAAAGTGAGCTCGTGTGGGCATTTCAATCCTTGACTAAATCCCAAGACTCGACGGCACCTCAGTTCTTGACGAAACCCCAAAGGTCCCCCAATCCCGCCCTGAAGCGCACTTACGAACTATTCGTCATGCCTCTTTATGGCACACACTTTTTTGATCGCCTCCCAAGAGAAACCTCCTGATTATTAATAACTTAAGTACAAACCTTAACCCACTGACAGTAAACGATCCTTAACTCGTTGATTGTTAAGAGATTAGAATTTAAAATAATAGCTATTATTTCGTAGTTATATTAATATTATTATGTTATAATTAATATATAATGAGGTGTTTATTATGTCGTTAGAACAAAGTCTACTTATATCCAGAGAGAACAAGGCTGTTAATATTAGCCAGATTCAGTCGCATCTTTTCAATGAGCATCGGCTGAAAAACGTCCTTCTCACGATTGCAACCTTTGGAATCTACGGAATCTACTCTCATTACACCCTGAAAAATAAGGCGACTGAATTTTATAAACGGGTACGCAAACAACAACAAGTGAAGCTCCTTCCCAATTTGGCTCGGCAAATTGCAAAAACAAAACAAGAAGAACTGCCGCCGGAAGTAAAAACCCCGCGCCAAGCGATCGATCATATTTTGGAGCGTTTAAAAGGCCAGGGCTATTCTAAGTTTTACAGCGATAATATCCTGCGCGGCGTCATTTTATCTAATGGCGTAGGAAATCGACTGAATGGACAAGGTCAAGATTGGGCGGTGCTAAAAAAAGATATCATCGATGCATCGAATGGAAAATTAGCCGGGCTTCATACTCCCATCCTATACAAGATTGCTCTTCTTCCTCTCTTAATTCAACAAATAGAGTCTTTGAGAGACAAAGGTCTAAAAGATTGCCTGGTAGAACTTAAAAAAAATCCTGATCTTGCAACGTGCTATACAGACAACGAAATGAGAGCTGTATTCAACAATCTCCAAAAGTTTAAAGACCAAGAGTTCGTCAATAAAGAACAGGAATGGCGCCATCTGGTGCATACGTCCCGTGAAACAGCGGCCGGAAAAGATTACGCTCCTCTCATCGACCATTTTTCTCTATTGCCCGAGGAGCTTCAATGCTTAAGGCATTTCAAAGCTAATGAGCCGTTATCTCCAACCACTTTAGGCGATTTCACCACCCCGGCCAAGTTAGCGCATTACCAACAAAAGCTATGGAGCCTACGCTCTGATTATCCGCATCTTATAACTGAAGCAAAATTGAAACACCTCCCTCAATTGCTAAAAGAGGCTGAAGTTGCAAAAACTCACGCGGCTCAGGACATCAATGAAAGGCTTGCTCTTAAAGCTCCCCTTGACGCGTCTAATATCGATGGTTTTTCTGAAGAAAACGTAGAGCTCTACCTAGACGCCCATGTATTCCGTGACACAGCTTCAGGGGAAACAAAAAAAAGAGCAAAAGCAAATCTAATCGTCAAGTTAAAACAAGTTCCCGCTCAGGTGTTAGAAGGTGCTTTAAAGCGCCTTCTCAAGGAAAATCCGGGATTTCGCGTTCTTTACACCGATGAGGAGCTGCGACAACTTATCCAGCATCCACGTGAATTTGGGACGCTTTTCGCTACATCCGCTATAGGGCAAGATCATACTCAATGGTCTAATTTTCTTGGCAGAGTAGGAAGAATGAATGCATTCCGGTTGCCCAAACCTTTCTCCGAGTTCACCCCCTCTCCGCAACCAGCGCTGCTTCCCGACAGATCACCGCGAATGCCGCTGATCGACCAGGGCACTCTAAGCAATGAATTAGCTGCTGGAAAAATTTTAGCTCTGCCTCAATTGTTTGACGCGATTGGGACTGCCAAAAGCATAGCAACCCAAGAGGTTAAAAACACGCTGGGACTGGATGACGCTTTTGATCTTTCCAATACCGCCGCGATTACCCATGAAAAATTAGAAAAGTATCTTGACGAGCATGTATTCCTTGAGGCCGCTCCTGCAGCAGAAAAGCTCAGAGAAAGATACCACTTAAAAGCCAAATTGAGACTTGTGCCCGATCATCTTGTGGAACGCACCTTAGAGAAAGTGGTTGCAGAATACCCACAACTTGCCACCCTTTACACCTCCAAAGAAATTAGACTAATCATCCAAATTCCCCACGCATTTCGTAATGCTGCTGCCTCGCCTCCTAGCTCACAGACCGCTTCAATTTGGTCCCATGCGGTGCTCCGTGCATCCACTAAAGTGGCGAAAGAAATGGAAATCAAAAAAACGATGATCAAGTCATTCACAACAGCCAATACCGATCGCCTC
>JABDEH010000020.1:21303-21733 GCA_013287215.1 Chlamydiota bacterium | reverse complement strand
CATCAATTCTTTTGATGACTACAAAAAAGTGACCGAGACCCAGGAGGAGATTTACCAAAGGCAGTCGGATCCTGCCGATTTTGAGTCGGGTTTGAAGCTCATCAACGAACAGCTTCCGGTAAAAGAAGCGATGTAAAGAAGGCTAATTTTAAACGCAAAGGCGCGGGCATATTTTTACGCAAAGGTTTTTCTTGCAGCGTTGTATGACTAACAACTTGGGGTGATTAGGACAGTTAAACGCAAAGGCGCCAAGACGCAAAGACGCAATGAAGAAACTGATTGATTCGGATGTCTCTCTCTTCTTTGCGTCTCCGCGTCTTTGCGCCTTTGCGTTGAATTGTCATACTCCTTCAACTTGAAAACAGAGCAAGAAAAACTTATGTAAAGATATGTTTGCGCCTTTGCGTTAAATCTTCGCTTCAACTTAAGC
>JABDEH010000020.1:0-21293 GCA_013287215.1 Chlamydiota bacterium | reverse complement strand
GGTACACTCCGTGTACTTTGCGGACTGATAGCTCAGCTGGATAGAGCACCCGCCTTCTAAGTGGGTGGTCGCAGGTTCGAGTCCTGCTCAGTCCAATTGTTTGTGGTAAGGGAAGTATGAAACTTGGCGATGTCGTTGTTTCTAGAAAAATCTTTAGTTCCTTGGACTCCTCTTTCAAGGAGTTTCAATCCAAAGAGTTTCGGGACCTCAATGAGCAAGAGAGGAGCGAGTGCGTCAGCGCTGTCCTCCTTGACCATCTTCTAGAGGATACCGCCCCTCCTTTCGCCTTGCCCGCTGTGCTCGACTATATCGATCGGATCAACAAAGAAAAGGTCCTAGAGCACTACACATTTTCCCATTTTGAGCTATGGCTCAATCAAACCTCAGGCTTGAGTAAAGAAGATAACTACCGTGTCCGCGCTAAGGTGGCGGGCAAGTATGTCCCGAGGGACGCCTATCAAATCTTCTTTCCCATCAGCTCAGGGAAAAGTTATCCCGGAAGCCATTACGTCACCGCGCACGGCTCCCCCGATTTAGATACCACCGTCGCCTCGTTTTGGGGGTGGGTGGATGCCTTTGCGGCCCGAGTCTCAGATGGACTTCACTTCTGGAATGTTCCCGGCGGCCCTCCTGAACAAGTGGAGATCGCCCTTCTTTTTACTCACTATTTTGGCCCCGCCCTCTTTGAGTACCTGGCAAAAAATCGGCCCGGCCTTTCTGTTTCCGGGCTCGATCTGCTCCAGCAAAAAGGGGTGATCAAAAAAGAGACCACCGAGGCCAGTTTGACCAGTCAGCATGCACGGGATGGAAATGCGATTGTGCTTGTCGACGATCAGGGATATTTTTTGGGCGATTGGCGAGGGGTGGATGTCGAGGGAGTCGCTCAAGTGATCATGCTCCTGAATAGTTGTCTGCGCTTTTTTGAAAATAATACCTACATCAAGCTTGTCTCGCTATTTTCACAGGAAAAACTCACCGTTAAGGACCTTCCCCCATTCACCCACGCCATCACCGGAATGGCAATTGAAGAGTGCCCTCCGGCTAAGATGTTCACCGACAGACAAAAGGAATACGTCGATCAGTATTTGAAAAAGGTGTTAGGGATTTCGAAGGGCCTTAAAAGTTCTTTCAAAGAGTTTGCAGAGGGGCTTGCGAATGGAGATTTTAAAGCATTCATCGACGCCTTAGAGTCGATGAACACATCGCCTCTCTTTGACTCCTCGGGCAAGCTTGTAGAAAATCGCTCGAACCTCTTCCACTATCTAGAAAAAATCATCAAAGCGTTGGAAAAAGCTCTCGAGAGCTTTACCCGCGACGTCGATAAGCTCGCGATGGCCTTGAACATTAAGACCGAAGTGTTTGGCCACCTTCCCCAAACGATCGGCTACCGCGCAGATATCGAAGAAATCCGCAGTAAAATGGGAGCTTACTCCTATCTCACCGTGACCTACTCGGATCAGGAAGGGCGTGTCATGCCCATGGGCATTATCCGCGCGATGGACCTCCATCGACCGATTTTGGGAACCGTCTCTCTAAGAGACTTCTGCAACCGCGAGGAGACCCATATCCCGTCCTATCTAGAAGTGATCAGTGTGGTCGACCACCATAAAGGCCATTTTACGACGACGACCCCCTCTTCTGTGTCGATCTCAGATGCGCAATCGTCCAACACGCTCGTGGCCGAGATGGCCTTCACCATCAACGATGCGTTTAGCACAGGCGGCATGACCGCTACAGAGATCGAGACGCAGATCAAAAATGAAAAAAATCGGCGCTTATTGCAACGGCTATTGCAAAAAGCGCTTGTCGCAGAAAAAAAGAGTTCCTTTTATATCGCTCCTGAACGGGAGTATGAGGAGTATCTCCATTTCCTCTACGCAATACTCGAAGACACTGATCTGCTCACAAAAGTATCGCTGCGCGATGTAGAATGCGTGGCCCTTCTCCTCAACCGCCTAAAATCTTTGGTGATGAAGCAAGAGGTAGAGGTGATTAATTTCACAGATATTCCGCAGGGTGAAAAGTTTGTCAAAAAGGCTGCCGACCGGATTTTACAGAACGAAGAGATGTATTCCCTCTACAAAAAAATCTATCATGCCAAAGAAGAGGCGGTCGAGGAGCATCTCACCCTTGGCGCTCAAGGATTGCCTTCTTCCGTTTTTGCCGACACGAAGGAGCAAAACGGATGCTGCCGAGTGGGGCAGACCAAGCTATTTGCCAAAAATTTCCCCAGCTTTTCCCGCCACGTCAAAGAGCTGCGGAACCGTTGGGTGCATGCCGCTAAAGAAGCCTATAAAGAGAAAAAGGAGATCGATCTTCATCTCCACATGATTAGCACGATTGCCAGCGCCGAGGATTTGTTTAAAGGAAAACCCGAAAGCGGCTCCCACAAAGATGAACTGTGGATCTGGATTTCAGGGTCCGAATCGTCCGTTGAGCATCTCAAGAGCTTCTTGAGCGCCTTCGGAGTGTCGCCGGCTGTGACTCAAAACAATTGCGAAGTGGAATTTATTGGGGACAATGCAAAGGAGTTGGACCAGCTCTTTACTGAAAGTTTCCCGCTCATTCCCCGCCGCATCCTCACCGCGCCCCACGAGATGGGCCCCCCGATCGCGGTGCTCCGTTTCAATCCGGGTTCGATCAATTCCCGCAAGTCGATGATTTCTCCTTTCTTGCCTAATAAGTAATCATCCTTCTAAAATTTTTGGCAGTGTTTGGAGCGCTTCTACGATGGGGATCGCGGTGATGTGATCGAAGTAGAGGCGCTGGCTTCCACCGTAAAAAATATAGAGCTTTGCAATGGGATAGTCTGCTTGAAATGCCTTGAGAGCCTTTAAATCATCGGAATGGATCTGCTTGGACCTTTTGACTTCAATGCCGATGAGGCCCTTAGCTCCGTAGAGAATAAAATCAACTTCCAGTTTGTCTGCCGTTCTCCAAAAATACATTTCATAGCCGAAGTTCATATAGCTATTAATCGCCTGCAGTTCTTGATACACCAGGCTCTCTAAAGCCGGTCCTTCAGCCTCCTCGGGTGAGTCGAAAGGGCCCATAGGACGAAGAACGCGGTAAACTCCCACGTCAAAGTAATAAAACTTTGAATGGGTCACCATTTTTCGCTTTGCTCTTTTTGTAAAAACAGGGAGGCGTTTGGCAAGGAGCAGGTCTTCCGTAATTTGGAAATATTCTTCGACAGTCTTTCGTTCAATCGCTGTCTCACGCGCAATCTCGGAAACATTGAGTGTGGAGCCTTGAGAGAAACTGGCCACCTGCAAAAATCTCGCAAAAGCCCCTGCATTTCGAGTCAATCCTTCTTGCATGACCTCTTCGCGTAAGTAGAGATGGATATAAGCATTTAAGTAGTCTTCAGGCTTGACATTTTGTGCATAGATGGTGGGAAGCTGACCGAACTTTAAGGACTTTTCGATGCGGAAATCAGCTCCCAACTCGATGACAGTCAGCGGAAACATTTTATAATAGAGGGCCCTTCCTGCGAGAAGATTGACCCCCTTTTTTTTCAGCGCGCGCGCACTGGATCCGGTGAGGATAAATTTGTAGCGATGACTCTCAATCATCCGGTGCACTTCATCCAACAGCGCCGGCACTTTTTGAACTTCATCGATGATGATCCACTCCGTAAAGCCTTTAGGAATCATCGACTCGAGCTTATGGGGAAATTGCAGAAGATCAAAGAAGATCTCTTGCTCCAACAGGTCGATAAACAATGCTGAGGGAATCTCTGACTTTAGCCAGGAGGTTTTGCCTGTCCCCCGGGGGCCGAATAAGAAGAAGCTATGATCACCTTTCAAAGGTTCCTGTAATAAGCGTTTATACATTTTTGCTCCTCTTCCTTCCATTTTACTGATATTTCTGTATAGATCAACTCCATTTTTTGCCTATTTTTGGGTAGTTCGGTTCCATTTTCTTAACAAAGCACGTAAACCGCTTACGTCCAATAGGATGAGAATGTAAAAATGTCTTTTACAAGTGGCTTTTTTTATATAAATAAAGTAAAAATTATTGTATAATCATAGGTAGAGCAAGTGGGCTTGATCACAAAATAAGGAGATATAAAAACATGGCTACTATAACTGTCGAAAGCTATGCCAGTGGGAACAAATACATTGGGGCTTTGGAAAATGGCACAAGATATGGCGAGGGTACATGCTATTATGCCAAGGGGGAGACCTATCATGGCATGTGGAAAAATGGCTTGCGGGATGGACAGGGTAGATTTAGATGGGTCAATGGAGACATCTATGAGGGAGCTTGGAAAAATGGCATCCAGCATGGAGAAGGCACGCTCACTTGTGCGAATGGGAAAATCTATCAAGGAACTTGGCAGAATGGTTATCCGCGAACATCTCCCCCTCTTCACTTTAGATCTGCCCTTGTGCGGACCGAGGAAAATAATGAGCAGCCGGGCTTAGGGGAATGGATCCTCCGGCGCCTCAGAAAAATATGGTCTGAAACATTTGGAGGAACGACGCCGTCAGAGGAAGTTAAACCGGCGGCCCGAGCAGGCTTCAAATTTCCTAAGGCAAGTGGCAACCGATACGAAGGAGAAAGACTCAATGGGTTCAGACATGGCCAAGGCGCCCTTTATTTTGCCGGCGGTGAAACCTATGTGGGCGCCTGGAAAAATGGTGCGCGGGATGGACAGGGTACCTTTACCTGGACTGATGGATCGGCCTATGTTGGGGCTTGGAAAAATGGCGTCCCTCATGGCGTGGGCAGGCTTACTTATGCCGACGGGGGCGGCAATGAAGGAATCTGGGAAAATGGGGTGTGGTATGCTGAGCATAGATAACCAGAGTCTCTGGTCGTGTTTTGTATAACATACGATCCGCACGCGCACAGGAGCCGGCTATTCAGCTTCGGCTTCTGTGGCAGCGGCTGCTGGGGCGTTGTCTTCGATGATCTCGAGATTGACGCGGATTCCGTTGCGGCTGGCAACAGACATCAGCAAGGTGCGGATGGCATTGATCGTTTTTCCTTTCTTCCCGATGATCTTACCGATGTCAGATTTCTCGACGCCGAGCTCAATGATGAGGGTGTTTGTCCCACCAATTTCATTGATGTGTACTTTATCAGGGTGGTCGACGAGGTTCTTAACGATGTATTCAACAAATTCTTTCATGTTCGGTCCTTGTGCAAAATAAAAAATTCGGCTTCTTCAAAGAATAACTGAGTGATGGATATTATTCAAGAAATCGTCGCATCTCATAGGGGATTGGCGCGCTGACAACTAAAGTTTTTCCTGTCATGGGATGAGTAAAGCACACCCGATGGGCATGAAGTTGCTGAACGCTCACCCCATATTTTTGGTTCGCAGAGGGGGATCCATAGACGGGATCGCCTAAAATAGGAGTCCCTTTGTGTTTGAGATGGACGCGGATTTGATGGGTCCTTCCGGTGATGAGTTCGAGCTCGAGCAAGGAAATATTTTCTTTTGTCGCGATCACTTTACAGCGCGTGATGGCTTCTTTGCCCGTGTCCACAATAGCCATTTCTTTGCGGCGGACCGGATGCCGTCCAATAGGGGCGTTGATTTCTCCGTCTCCCGGATTTCCCAGGGTAAGGGCATAATAATACTTTTGGATTTTTCGCTCGCAGAACAGGGTGACGAGCTTTTGATGCGTTTCAGCGGTCTTTGCGGCGATGAGGATGCCGGAGGTGTCTTTATCCAAGCGGTGAACAATGCCGGGGCGCAGGTCGTTTTCGGGCACGTTCCATTTGCAGTGGTGCAAGAGCGCGTTGACAAAAGTGCCGTTGGGGTGGCCCGGTGCGGGATGGACGACCATGCCCACGGGCTTGTTGATGATCAGGAGGTGCTCATCCTCGTGGAGAATATCGAGCGGAATATCCTGCGCTTCTAAAGAAATTTCCGGGGTGAGCAAGAAACAGATCTCGATCTCATCGCCGGCTTCGGGCTTTTCTCGCTTTTTCATCGGCTTTCCCGACACGAGGACGCACCCTTTCTCAATCAGCATCTGAAAGTAGGTGCGGGAGTGCTGGGGAAAGTGGAGGGATAAGAGTTTGTCGAGCCGTACATGCGCCTCTTCTAAAGAGACCACAAACTGGTCAGCGTTACTGATAGTCATCTCCATAGAGTTCTTTCATGAGTTGTTTATTGGCCTCATATCTTGCTTGGTTTTCCTGGATCGCGGTCGACATATTGTTAAGCAGTGTCTTCTGGAACATCGCCATATTCTCCGGACTTTGCAGGAAGGCCTGGAATTGCGCCCAGGCGGGGCCCCAATCTTGAGGTTTGGGCGCACCCGGCGTAGGAGGTTCAAAGGGTTGAGATGGAGTGGTCGGAGTCGCAGGACCTACGGGAGCGCCATGTGGGTTAGGCTCGGGAAGATCAGGGATCGAATTAGGAGCGATTGGCATAATTACCTCTTTTCTCTATATTAGCAGGATGAAGATAGAATGGCAAATCAAGAGCGGGGACCCTCGCTTTCTCCTCATCACGGTCGACGGAGAGCTTTGGAAGGAAATCTTTAAGTCGCTCATTGCAAAACATTTGCCTGCTTTACGAAGCTGCGCCTCCCCGGAAGAACTCAAGGAAAGATTTGCCCTTGTTGAGGCCAAGATTGCGAAGGAGGCCACATTCCGGCTGCTCGCTTCTAGGAGTCAACTGTCCACAGAAATCCATAAAAAGCTGGCGTCCAAAGGCCTCTCTTTTGCCTCCATTGAAAAAGCTCTCGAAGAATGCCGCGGCTTAGGAGTCTTGGATGACCGGCGGGAAGCGCGCGCGTTCATTGCGCGGGAAGAAGCGAAGGGCAACGGCCCCCATCTGATTGCCTACAAACTCAAGCTCAAAGGGATCAAAGTGAGCCCTGCGCTGATGCAAGAGATGCAGGAAAATCAAAAGAGCCTTCTCAAAAAGCTTCTCCAAAAGCCTAAATATCGAGAGGATCCGCGCAAGCTGATCCGCCGCGGCTTCGACGCCTCTTTGTTGCATCAGTCTTAAGCAACGCTGTGCTAGAAGATTAAACGCAAAGACGCAAACATATCTTTTACGCATAAGTTTTTCTTGCTACGTTTTCAGGTTGAGGGAGTATGGCAATTCAACGCAAAGGCGCAAAGGCGCAAAGGCGCGAAGAGGGATCCGAATCAATTCCAGTTTCTTTGCGGCTTTGCGTCTTTGCGCCTTTGCGTTGAACTGTCGTAGTCACTCTAAGTCGTTAGACTTGTGCTTCACAGAAAATTTTCTGCAAAATGCTCCTTGTACAAAATTTTTTTGTCTCATATAAGGTGTTACAACCTTAGGTGTGCATGAAGATTGGAATGATCGGGATTAGCATGAAGTCCTCGGAGCTCAGCTTAAGAGAGCTCCTTGCCAAGGCCTGCCCCAAATGTTTGAGCGGGGAAAGTGTTGCGGCTGCCTCCTTCAATGTGGTCTTGCTCTCCACTTGCCACCGGACAGAAATTTATTTCAGCTCAGACGACCTCGCCGCTACGCAAACCCAGCTACTCCACCTTCTGCAGAGAGAAATTCGGCAGCCTTTTGAACATCAGGTCTACTCCTATTTTGGGAGTGATTGTTTTGTTCATTTAGCGTTGGTTACTGCAGGAATGGATAGTCTGATCCTTGGGGAAACAGAAATTCAAGGTCAGGTCAAAACCGCGTACGAGACTGCCTGTCTCTACCGCCGTCTGCCCGGCTGTATCCATTTTCTCTTTCAGAAGTCACTCAAAATTGCCAAGGAAACGCGCACCTGTTTCTCTGCCTTCAATCGGAAATCGACCTTAGAGGGATTGATCTACACTTTGAGTTTAAGCCTCAACAAAAAACCTTCTCTGTTTTTCATTGGAAATTCTGAGATCAACCGAAAGATCCTCTCTTTTTTCAAAGCAAAGGGAAGGGAGGAGATCGCGCTCTGCACCCGCTCGCCCCATTCGGCGAAAGATCTAGGTGTTGAGGTTGTGGATTGGAGCGGCTTAAAGAATTGGAAAAATTACGACATTGTCATTTCGGGAACGAACCATCATGAATATTTGCTCTCTCCTCTCCCGCACGACAAAGGAATCACTTCTTGGATTTTTGATTTGAGCATGCCGCGCAGCGTCGATCCGCGCTTTGCGAGCCATCCGCGCATCACGCTGCTCAATATGGAAGAGCTGGGAAGACTGGTTGAAAAACAAGAAAGCGGGCATACTGCTCAAGCAGACAGTGCTCGCGGCGCGCTTTGCCGGGCCGCACTGCGGCAGTATGAATTATTTCACCTCAAACAACAAGTGGCCACATGCGTTTAGTGATTTGCTTCTTAGTATTCTGTATCAGCGGCTTTGCCGATGTGACGCCGTCTGGCCGCGATATTGTCATTCTGCCTGCGGGCCAAACGGTGCACGGAAACTATTACGCGCTCGGAGACAGTGTCGAAATTTCCGGCACGGTCACGGGAGATGTCTATGTGCTCGCCGGCCAAGTGTTCATCGATGGTCATGTGCAGGGCGATGTTCTAGCGCTTGGGGGCAGTGTTGAAATTTCCGGTCATGTGGGGAATAATATCCGGGTCTTGGGCGGCCAGGTAACGCTGAGCGGCGAAGTGAACAAAAACATTACGGTGGTCACTGCCAGCTTTCAGGTGCTTCCTTCGGCCGATCTTCAGGGTAATGTGGTCTGTATCGCGGGTAATGCGGACTTCGGCTCAACGGTTGCGGAAAATGTCACCGTATTTGGCTCCAACCTACGGATTTCAAGCGAGCTTCGCAAAAATTTAGAGGCCTATGTCGGGCAGCTCAGGCTCACCTCAAAAGCGGTCATCGATGGGGATGTGATGTACGGCAGCAACACGGTGGCGCTGGTCGACCCCGGCGCAAAGATCAAAGGCAAAGTCGTCTTCGCAACGTCCTATGTCTCTCGTCTTTTTGAGGGGAGCTGGCTCAAGGGCCTGCTCTTCGGTTCAAAAATCGCCGCCCTTCTGATGAACTTTTTCTATTCGTTGATTGTGGGTGTGATCCTGATCCGCCTTTTTCCCAAGACGGTGGATTATGCTCTTTTGGCGCTCAAGACAGAATATTGGAAGGCACTGATTTATGGCCTTGTCCTCTTGATCTTACTGCCTCTTGCTTCTCTAATACTTCTGATGACGATCTTAGGTGCGCCGTTTGCGCTGACCTTGATCGCCTTCAATATCATCGGTTTCTATACTGCTAAGATCTTTACGATCCTATGGGCATCCCATGCGGTTTTGCATAGATTTGGCTGGAAGCTCAGCAGAGTTCTTACCCTCTGTGTAGGATTGGTGGCCTATTTTCTCGTCACCTCAATCCCCGTCTTCGGAACGATTGTGGCGCTTGTCACGATGCTATTTGGGGTCGGGGCCGCGGTCATCGGACGCACGCTGATGCATACGCGTCGGCGAGCTACTTAGTAGTAGTAAGTTAGGCCGGCGCCGATGCTACTGTCGGAAAATTTGTTCCCATAGAGGCCGTTATAGTAGACGTTGCATGAGAGGTCGTGTCTGTAGATCAGCGCGGTGATGCTCGCCCCGGGGGAGACGAGGTTTCTGTCGGGCATGTAGCCCGTCACTGTGAATGGAACATCGGTCCCTTCGAACTTGGATGTGAAGTGGCCGGCATTTAGACGCACTTCGCGGACCCAGCTTACCTTGGCATCAAAGATCCAGCGGATGCCGTGGGAACACTCGCAGCGGGAGATGTTTAGGCCGAGTTCGTTACGGAGCATGGGAGCGTGGGATTTCTTGACTTTGAGATTGAAAACGCCGGCATGCCTCTCTGTAAATCTGTTTTCATTCTGCGCAATGTAATCGAAGGTATTAAAAGGGCTGAATGCGAGCCCGCCCCAAGTGGAGATCAACCCTAAGTCCAACGAGGTGATGAACTGATGGCCTTTGGTGTTGCTTCTGGCTGTGGCATCCACTCCCGGAAAGATGATGTTGCGTGAAGCGTGATATTGGTTCCAAGCGCCAATGCCTGACAGGGAGGCATAAAACCATTCGCCGCTCGTGGAAAGATAGGCGCCGAAGTACTCGCTATGGATGGTGCCGTGCCCGTGATCTTTGGTCCAATGGGTGTCGGAGTGGGTATAGCCGCCGAGGAGTCCTGCGCTGAGGAGATCTTCAAAGCTGTAATCTACGCCGAGGGCAAAGCCTGCCATAAAATCGGTGTAGCCGACTTGGTGGCTGGAAGCATAATGGGTGGCGTCTTGGCGGAGCCAATCGCCGAGCCCTTCGATCCATGCTGTAAATGGCTGGTCGTCCATCCCGAAATGGTAGCCGCCGCACTGATCTTCGTAGATGGGCAGCATGAGGTGGTTTAAGAGAGCATCACGCACTTTGACGGCGTTGTTCTCTTGGATGAGCGTTTGTGCCTTGAGCTGGGCAGGATGCATCTGATCGAGGGCGTGGATTATTTCAGGCGTGCTTAAGAAAAAGATGTCGCTCAAAATGGTGTTTACAGCCGGACTTCCCGAGGCGAGGATCTTATCGAGGGCAACGGCCACTTTGTGCGGATTTCCTTTTGCGGCGATGCTGCCAATAGAGTTGGAATGGATGCTGAGCACCACTTCATTGGGAGGATAGGTGAGGGTAGGGGTGAGCAGGATCGAGGAGGAGGTGACGGTGCTATAGGTGCCCGTCACCGGGACGCCGGTGATGACGATGTAACTTTGATTTTGCGCATAGACGCCGGGATCGGGGGAGACCTCAAATGTTGCCCCCGGGTCGATTGTCACCGCGCCCGACACAATGAGCATGTCGCCGGCTGTTGGGCTGATCTCGCAAAAGAATGCCGACCCCGGTTCTTGGGTATAGGTGCCGTTGATAGTAAATGTTCCAATGCTATTTCCCGGAGACATTGTTCCAAACATGAATACATCGCCTGTCACGGACCCTATGCCCCCTAACGTGGCCCCGGCATTGACTGTCGTCGTATGGTATAGATTCGTTCCATTGAGGAAGAGTGTTCCGGGTCCGTTTAAAATAACGGCTCCGAATCCGGGATTGTTCCCAAGAATTTGTCCCGAATAAATGGTGGAATTAGCACCCTGGATGGTGAGAGTGGCCCCGTTTAAGAGGACGTCGCCGCCCGCAGGGCCGCCGCCGGCAAGGCCGCCGATCGTGTTGTTAAAGGCACCTGAGTTGAGATCTAGAAAGGCATTACCGTTATTCGCAAGAGTGACAAGCGAGTTGGGTGAGAATGCTTGTGCAGCTCCTGCTTGCAGGGTTCCCGAAAGGATTGTGGTGGTTCCTGAATAGGTATTGGAAGTTCCACTCAGCTGAAAAATGGAAGCATTGCTTGCATTCAGAGTCAGTCCTCCAGACCCGGAAATTGCCCCGCTAAATATCTTTGGGCCGGTACTAAACCCCACTAGCGACAATGTGCCGCTCCCCAAGGTAACCGTTCCTGAGCCTGATAAGCTCCTGATGGTATTGTCAAAGTTGTTGAGATCGAGGGTGCCGTTTGTGAGTGTGACATCCGAAGAAGCAGGGAATGCATTGAGAGCGCCCGCCTGCAGCGTGGATGCGTTAACGGTTGTCGTTCCTGAATAGCTATTGCTGCTTCCGGTCAATTGGAGCGTTCCTCCTCCACTTAAAATGAGGCCGGTACCGCCTGTTCCCGAAATGGCTCCTCCATAAGATGTAGAGTTAGGCCCATTGATCGTTAATGCGCCTGTTCCTAACTGCACATTCCCTCCCGAGGCACCGCCCCCGGAGAGCCCGGCGATCTGATTATTGAAGTTATTGAGGTTGAGGATGGCCAAAGAGTTGTCTGCAAGAACCACGATAGAGTTTGGTGAGAAGGCGTTGGCAACTCCTGCCTGCAAAGTACCGGAGAGGATCGTCGTCGGCCCAGAATAACTGCTGCCCGTAGCGGTCATCGACCATGTTTGTCCGGAAGGGCTATTGATCGTTAAGCCCCCCGTGCCTGAAATCAGTCCGCCATAACCGGTTCCGGGCGAGGGGAGCGTGAGTGTCAAGGTTCCGCTTCCTAAATGCGTGGGCCCTGAGTTTGTGACAAAGGTGATCGTGTTATCGAAGTTATTTAAGTCGAGGAGTGTGCCTGAGGCTACACTGATCGAAGAATTCGGGGAGAAGGCGTTGGTCGCTCCTGCCTGGAAGGTGCCGATAATAATTTCAGTGATCCCTGTATAGGTATTTTGATTTCCTGTCAGAATGAGCGCGTTCGCGAGAACGGCCTTTTCGAGCGCTAGGAAAGAATTTGTCGCACCAGATGCAGATACGATGGCCCCTCCGTAGGTGTTAGAGGAAGAGCCCCTGATGGTCAAGGGGAGGGAGTTTCCTAAAATGAGCGTCCCTCCCGGGCCGGGGCCGGCGAGCCCGCCAATTTGCTGGGATGTGGCGACGCTGAGATCGAGGATCGCAGAAGGATCATTGGCCAAGGTGACGATGGAGTTATTCGAAAGTTCCCCCAGCCCGGTAGGTTGCAGCGTCCCCGAGTTGATCGTTGTTGGACCTGAATAAGAATTCAGGCCGGTGGTGGCCAGTTGCAGGGTTGCGAGGGAATTGATAACCAATGAGGAGGGACCGGTGATGATGTTATTCGTGATGATCAGGGTTCCATTGCCGCCGACAATGATTGGACTGTTTGTCGATGTAAGGTTATTCACCGTGAGCGTGCCGCCGGGAATTTTAGACAGATCAAAATTTATCGGGACCCCTGCGGTATTTCCGATGCTTTGCGCGAGGCTTACTCCAGAAGCGATCGGCTGCAATATCCCTCCGTTGGTTGTCCCTGTGTCAAAGATCACGGAACCGGCGGCAGGGCCTAAGCTATTTGCCGTATTAAATTGCAGGAAAACCCCATCGACAAGGCGGAGCGGGCCCGTTAATCCTGAATTATCGCCTCCTAATAGGATCGTTCCCGAATTTGTCTCTGCAGCGGCAGCATTTCCATGAAAGATAATGGACCCGGTGCCCGTGAAGTTTCCGTTATAGGCAAAGATTCCATTGACGCTGGTGACATTGAGAGGGACGGTCAGCGTGTTTGAAATGGAAACACTGAGCGTATTGGTCTGCAGAGGAGTGTTAATTCCTGCGACTGTAATGCTTCCGCCCGCAGCGCCGGCGAATTGGAACATGTTCGTCGAAGCGGCAGGAGAGATGTTATAAGTCGGAGTGCCCGCGGGATTTCCTGTCATGGACAAGGAACCGATTTGGAAGAGATTGGGCGTTAAATTATCGGTGACTGTGTACTGAGGAGCTGTCAATGTTCCAGGGAAAGTGATCGAGGTCGCGGGGTCAGGGGTCGGAATGCCGGGAGGAGTGGCCCAATTGCCCGGTGTCGTCATGAAGGCATTTCCGCCGGCGCCGGTCCATGTTGCGGCAGTGGGAGCGGAAAATAAGATCTCCGCGGACAGCATGGAGAGCGCAAATGCTGAGTGCATGATTCTTTTAAAGCGGCAGTCCATCCGTAATTCCTTGAGGGCAGCCAAATCAAATAGCTTTCCTCTCTTCCTCGTAACATGTTTTTTTATATTGCGCAATCAGATACTCTCTTAAGAGAATAATCGAGGGAATTGCCTCAATTAATCGGTGACGAAGTCGAGGACAAGCTCCTCAGGGTCGCAGCTCCCTCCTTTGCCGATGACGCGTGAGCGGTAGCGCTCTCCGATGATGGGGTCGAGGGGGCCGCCGTGGCTGCAGATGTACGCGAACAGTTGCTTCGCTAGTTCTTTGGACCAAAGGTAGCTGTAATACTTGGCGCCGTAGCCGGTCAGGTGGCCAAAGGAACAGAGCGGATGGCACTGGGGATCATAGGCGACATGCTTGAGGCCTCCTTCGCAGAAGGTTTTTTCTAGTTGGGTGAGATCCTTAGCTTTTCCCGGACCAAAGCAGTTGAGTGCGGTCTTGGCGAGGCCGACTTGTCTCGTCTTTACCCTCCCTTCATCAAAATCTTCGGTGTCGGTGATCTGGTCTGCCAGCATGAAGGGCATGGGCTCTTTGGTCAGATAATGACGGCTGAGGAGGATTAAGACGTCGTTGTTCCATACCCATTCCTCTAATAGCTGGGAAGGGGCCTCCACGAAATCAATTTTGGTGTTGAAGGCGGCCTTGCTCGGCATTTCTGCCCGTCCCAAAAGGGCATGGATGGCGTGGCCAAATTCGTGGAAGAGCACTTCGACCTCGTCGTGCTGCAAAAGAGAGGGTTTGCTCTCGGTGGGCTTGGAAAAGTTCGCAATCACAATGGCGAGGGCGGGGCTGTAGGTCTTCCCTCCATCTGATGAGATCGGAGGCCGGAGGGACTCGCAGCAGGCGTGGGAATATTTATTTTCCCGGGGAAAAAGGTCGAGGATCAAATGGCCCAAGAGCGATGGTTGGGCATTTGGGTCGGAGACGGCGACGAGCTGGACGGCAGCGTCCCAAAGCCCTTGGGCGGGGACAGCCTTAAATTTGAGGCCGAAGAATTGCCCGTACACATTGAGAAGGCCCTGGACGACAGCATCCATCGGAAAGTACTCGGCGATTTTTTCATTGTCGATGTGCAGGTGCTGTTTCTTGTAGCGGTTTTGGAGGAAGGCGACATCCCACGGTTTGATTTTACCTTCAGGTGTGAGCGTGATAGAGTCGGGAAGATCGGCAAGGAGAAGTTCCCACTCGGCATCGGCCTTCGGGGTGTATTTTTCAGCAATGCTATCGAGAAAGTGTCGAACAGTTTCGGGAGTCTTGGCCATCTGCGAAGAAATGTCTAATTCCGCGTAGCTGGAAAATCCTAAGAGCGAGGCCAGCGTGTCGCGGGTACTGATGATTTCGGTTAAGAGCTGCTGATTTTTTGGGTAGGCGCGATTGAAAAACATCCGGTGGTAATCACGGCGCGTGGATTCGATGCGGCAATTTTCCATCACTTGGGCCCGTGTTGGATAATCGCAGCGCAGGAGGTAGTAGCCTCCCTCGTTTCCTAAGCTATGAATGACGTCTTCTTCAAGTCCTAAGAGCTGCTCTTTTTTGACGCGCAGGGTGGAAGAGTCCTCTGAGATGTTGGTGTCGAACTGAAGGCAAAGCACGTTAAGCCGATTTTTGAGGTCTTTCATCAGCCGGAAATCTTCGGGGTTCAAGTTGAAGCCTTGTCTTCGGAACGCCTCCATGACATCGGCGAGGTGGTAGGAGCGCTCGGGATTTAAATGTTCCTTGTTTGCTTGATATTCGCAAAGAGCCCGATAGACCTCCCGATTAGCTTCGAACTGGTCGACAAGAAAGGGGCCGCCTTCGATAGCGATTTTCTGTGCGGCTGCTCGGATGACAGGATCGGGATAGACTTTGAGGATGGTTTTTACGATGTCGGTGAAGGTAGCAACTTCCGCATAGGCCTTGTCGAATTCTCTCACGGTATTTTCAAAGGTGCGCTTTTCTGCAGGGAGGGATTCAATCGCCTTTAAACATGCCAGTGCTTCGTTTTTAGTCCGTTCGTAGCTGTTTTGCAACTCTTCCGCGCTTTTGGGGAAAAGGGCGCTAACTTCAGCCGGTGTCTTGAGATCTAGGGGAGCGGAATGTAGGGAATGGGCGGCGAGAACAAGGAATGAAAGGTGTTTGATCATGCTAAGAATCTCCCTAGTTTTAGAAAATGGATGAGTCAAAAACGGGAGTATACATCTCGTTAGATTTTTCAAGAAATCTAATTATTGAGGCAATACCCGCTCCTGAAGGGACGGGATTGCAGCGAGCGCACTGTTCGATGTGGTTTTTTTTAGTCTGACAATTTCTCGTCAACTTTATCTTTAATGGCGGTTTTTGCGTCGTCGATTTTATCTGACACTTTGTCTTTTGCTTCCATCAGTTTGTCTTTCACTGTATCTTTTACTTCAATGATTTTATCTTTTGCTGCATCGACTTTTTCTGCAGCCGCATCTTTTACATCTTCGATTTTTTCTTTGGTTTTATCAATTGCGGCATCGACTTTTTCACCTGTTGATTTTTCATGGTGATGTTTGTGGTGGTGGCCCGCGAACAAAGACAAACTAGTAAGAACTGAGAAACAAGTAAGTGTGGATATAACTTTTTTGATATTCATAAAAGCACCTCTGTTGAGCAATGTGAACCAATATTTAGATGAATAGAAACACCAATGAAAATTTAATGTTTACTTTACTTACCTTAATATATTGATTCTGCCCCATATTTTAGTTTGTTTACTGAATTGTGTACAGAGATATCGCTTTTTAAAAATCAGCATGGCCGGGGAATCGCGGGAAGGGGATCACGTCGCGGATGTTTTCCATACCGGTAATATACTGAACGAGCCGCTCGAACCCGGCGCCGAAGCCCGCGTGCGGAACGGTGCCGTAGGTGCGCAGCTGCATGTACCACCAGTAGTCTTTGGGATCGAGGCCGAACTCGAGGATTTTTTTCTCGAGGATGTCTTGCCGCTCTTCGCGCTGGCTTCCGCCGATGAGCTCGCCGATTTTTGGAACGAGGACATCCATCGCCGCGACGGTCTTCCCATCATCATTGGCGCGCATGTAGAAGGCTTTGATCTTTTGCGGGTAGTTGGTGAGGATGACCGGCTTTTTACAGTGCTCTTCGGCGAGGTAGCGCTCATGCTCGGATTGGAGATCGATGCCCCACTCCACGGGAAACTCAAAAGGCTTGTTGGATTTTTTCAAGATCTCTATGGCTTCGGTGTAGGTGAACCGGGCAAACGGACTGTCCACCACGTGCTTGAGCCGGTCGATCAGCCCTTTTTCGATGAACGCATCGAAAAATTCCATGTCTTCTGCGCAGTGGGCGAGGACGTAACGGGTCACATATTTGAGGAAGTCTTCGGCACAGTCCATGTCGGTATTGAGATCGGCAAAGGCCATTTCTGGCTCGATCATCCAAAATTCGGCGAGGTGGCGCGAAGTGTTGGAGTTTTCGGCGCGGAAGGTGGGGCCGAACGTATAGACATCGGAGAGCGCGCAGGCGAGCGTTTCAGCGTTGAGCTGGCCCGAGACGGTGAGGTAGGCGGGCTTGCCGAAAAAATCTTGGGAAAAGTCAGCTGCTTTTTTTTGCACATCGAGCGTGGTGACCAAAAACTGCTGGCCGCCCCCTTCGCAATCGGAGGCGGTGATGAGGGGTGTTTGCACATAGAAGAACCCGCGCTCTTGGAAAAAGAGGTGGGTGGCAAACGCCAGAGCATTCCGGACGCGGAGGACGGCGCCTTGGGTGTTGGTGCGGGGGCGGAGGTGCGCGATGGTGCGCAAGAACTCAAACGAGTGCCGCTTCTTTTGCAGAGGATAATCTTCGGGGCAGCTGCCGAGGACTTGGATGGCGGAGGCCTTCATTTCCCATTTTTGCTTGCTGCCGGGGCTTTCGACAAGGGTGCCGGTAGCGCGGAGCGATGCGCCCGTGGAGAGCTGCCGGATAAGCTCGGCGTAGTGGGGCAGGTCGGAGTCTAAAATGATCTGGAAGTTGGACAGGGTGGAGCCGTCGTTGATCTCGAGGAAGGTGAAGCTTTTTTGCTCGCGCACGGTACGGACCCAGCCGCAGAGCGTTAAGGTCTTTCCGATGTCGGAGGCGTGGATATTTTTGATTTTTAGCCGTTTCATTTTTTTGCAAATTCCCTAAGCATGGCGATTTCTTTTTTCCAGAGAGGCGGACCTTCCGGGGTTTCTAAATATTTGGGCAACTCCCGCAGGTCGGGATGCTGCATCATGACTTTAAAGCATTCGATTCCGATGTGTCCTTTTCCCAAAGGCGCATGCCGGTCGACCCTAGAGCCGAGCGGTTTATCAGAATCGTTGACGTGGAGCGCGTAAAGGTGTTTGAGCCCCACCTGCTTGTCGAATTCTTTGAGAGTGTCGTCCCATCCTTTTTGGGTGCGGATGTCGTAGCCGGCGGCAAAGATGTGGCAGGTGTCGATGCAGATGCCGATCGGGATCTTCTTGTGCAGCCGGTCGATGAGGTAGCCGAGGTGTTCGAACCGATGGCCGACAGAGCTTCCCTGGCCGGCGGTGGCTTCGATGAGGAGGCGGGTATGGCCCTTGTCCACAAGGGGTTCGAGTTCTTCTAAACTTTCTACGATCGTCCGCAGGCAATCATCCTCTGTGGAATGGGTCGCTGCGCCGGGATGGAAGTTGAGAAAGGAGAGGCCCAGCAGTTGGCAGCGGATGAGCTCGTCTCGAAAGGCGTTGCGGCTTTTTTGCAAGAGGGCTTTATCGGGAGAGCCTAAGTTGATGAGGTAGCTGTCGTGGCTCATGAGTTTTTTAAGGCCTGTCGCTTGGACCGTTTCTTTCCAGAGCTCGAGTTCTTCTTCGCCGATGGTCCGTCCGGTCCATTGCTTTTGGTTGCTAGTAAAAAATTGAATAGTCGTCGCCCCGATTTCCTGGCCTTCCAAGAGCGCGTTGGGGGCGCCGCCCGCGGCAGAGGTGTGCGCTCCGATCAATAGGTCTTCAGGTTTTGTCATCCGTCCTCCGGCGGAAACCCGGCCCTTAAGGGCCGGGTATTTTCAAAAAGACGACTTGGGAGGGGTACGAAGCCCCTCCCAAGACGCAGTAACAATCCCCGGCCTTAAGGCCGGGGTTCACATTCCTTTTTGCAAGAGCAGATTATAGGAGATTAAAGAAGAAGATGCAACCTCAAAGGATCGATCGTTTCTTAAACACAAAATCTTGGATGAGTTCTTGGATATCGGCGGTCTTGAAGGCATAGGCATAGAGGAGAAGGCCTCCGACGAAGGCGGCGAGCTGAGTGGAGAAATGGGCGAGCTGGACAGCGGCGGAGCGGGGAAAATCCACCCCGCCTAGGAGCGGCATGAGGGCGCTGCTCTGAAAGAACAGGTAATCGGCGCCGAGCGCGCACAAGCCGGCAAAAAGGCTGGCGCCGGTGATCTGGAGTAGGCGAGAGGCAGAAAGTTCCGGTTTCCATCCCATTTTTTTTGTGAATTGATACAAAATCCAACAGTTGGCAAGCGCGCTGAAGCTGGTCGCAAGCGCAGTGCTGATCGCTCCCATTTTCCACCCCCAGACAAAGAGCATATTGAGGACCATGTTCAGCGCTACGGTGGCAAGAGAGATGAGCATCGGGAGGCGGAAATTATTGTGTGCGTAGAAAATTGCGGAAAACAGGATCACGAGAGCGGTCGGTACGAGGCCTAGTCCATAGGCCCAGAGGCAGAGCGTTGTTTTCGAGATTGCCAGATCGGAAAAGTGGCCGCGGCCGTAGATCAGATTGACGGCGGCAGTCCCTAAAACGATGAGGGCAATGGTGCAGGGGACCATGACGGCCATGATCCGTTTGTAGCTGAAGCCGAAAAGGCTTTGAGCTTCCTCGAGGCGGCCTGCTTTGATCGCCCGAGAGAGGCGAGGGACGATGGTGCTGACACAGGCAATGCCGAAGACGGCGAGCGCGAGCTGCTCTAAGCGGATGGAATACCAGAGGTAGGCGGGGCCGCTGATATCTGCATATCTAGCAAAAAGGGCGTCGACAAGGGCGTTGATTTGGACGGCGCCAACGCCGATGACACCTAAGGCAAAAGATTTAGCGAGACCTTTCACTTCGGTGGGAATTTTCCACTGGAACCAATCTCTCCAGCCCCCGGCAACATGTTTTAACGTATAGGGCAAGGTGAGGAGCCATTGTCCGAAGAACCCGATTGCGACCCATTTAGCGAGGGTCGGCATGGCTTCTGCCGGGGATTGATTGCGAAGGGAGAACGCGGCGCCGATCCAGATGGCATTGCAGACGAAAGGGGCGAAGCTCGGGATAAAGAACGTGTCGTAGCAATTGAGGAGGGAAATATTCAAGCCGTAGAGGCAAATAAAAAGGATCCCGGGAAGGAGCCATCCGGTCAGCGAGACAATTTCTGCGTTGCCCTCGGAGAGGTTTCCCTGGGAGAGCGCCGTAAAGATTCCTCCTTCGCCGATGAGGATAAGGGCGATGAGAAGCAAGCTGATGAGGCTGGTGAGCTGCCTAAAAAAGAGGGTGGCCTTGCCGCTGTCTTGGACGCGGAGCCCTTCGAAGTAGGGGATGAATGCCGATTGGAACGGGCCTTCGCCGAGGAGCCTGCGGAGCAGGTTGGAGAGGCGGAAGGCGACCATGAAGGCGGCGACCGAGGGGTGGTCCCCGAAGGCAAAGGCCATCACGAGGTCGCGTCCCATGCCGCTGATGCGGCTGAGCAGCGTGCCTGAAAAAAATCTGCGGATGTAGAGCGATAAGTTTTTTTCTGTCACGGCCCTAATGTTGTCGATGCGCTGGGATAACTAGCGATGTTAAAGGAAAATTCTGTAATCGGTTTTAAAAAACGCAGCGAACCTTTTTGCCATCTCCTTTCCGATTGTGCGCTTGCCGTTTTCCATTTCGCTGATATGGTTTTGGCTAATCCCCAGAGCCTCGCCGAGTTCTGTTTGTGTGAGGCCTTCCTTGAGGCGGCTTCCGCGCAAAGAGAGCCCGGCTTCTGTGTATTTTTCAATTTCCTCCTTGAAGGCTTCTCTCCAAGGAATAAGGCGTTCTCTTTGCTTTCCCTTTACTGTGATCCGGTGCCTGTCATAAAGACACCCGGCCGCCGTTTTCTCTTCCATCCCGTCTCTGCTTTGTTTTTACACTATATGTATATCCCTTGCAATGGGATATTATCAATCAGAAATCAACAGGGATGGCGTGACTGGAAGTCGATGATTCCACAAAAGGAATGGAAAAAATACATGCGATAGCAGGTGTCAACGCAAAGCCGCGGAGACGCAAAGGTAAGAGGAAGTATTAAGGTGGACCCCAGACAAAAATAACTCAGGAAATTTCTCTCGTGAACGTTACCGCATGCTATTACCCATAAGTTTTTCTTGCATTATAAGATATCAACGCAAAGACGCAAAGGCGCCAAGACGCAAAGGAGGGAGGGTTCTGATTTTGGAGTGCGTAACTCGCACTCCAAAATGGGGAAGGGAAGAAAAATGCGAAGGGACTCTTATCGCCCTTTTGTGAACGAAGTTCACGCCTCAGGGAAGGAAATATTTTTTAAGAAAGCAAGTAGATAAGCCGAAGCCGCTACAACTTCTTTGCTTTCTTAAAAAATATTTCCTTCCCTGGGAGCATGCTCCGCAAAAAGGGCGATCTCTCCTGTTCTTCCCGCGTCTTTGCGTCTTTGCGCCTTTGCGTTGAACTGTTGAATACACATCAGTCCGTAAACATATGCAAAAACCACAGTTCCCTATGGAAAAAATACTTATGGGTAATAGCAAGCGTTACCGTGCCCGATGTTCTCTTCTTCCTGTCTTCCTACCAAAAAAAAAGGACAGCCATACTGGCTGTCCTCAAGACAAGGAAGTGCTAAATTTATGCTCTTAGTTCGTGTGGGCGAGGAACTCGCAGATCAGCGGAACATTGAGC
>JABDEH010000019.1 GCA_013287215.1 Chlamydiota bacterium | reverse complement strand
GTCGAAGGCATACATGAGGTGTAGAGCACTTCTCGAGCTTTTAAGTTCAGCAGATCGGCAATTACCGAGGGCGGAAGACCTGTTCGGGGAGGGTTAATGAGCACGGTATCTACAGAATATTGATAGATCTTAGCCGCCTCTACTTTCGCTTCAATAAATCGGGCGGATGTGACGTGATTGAGGCGGGCGTTTTCTATCGCCAATTGGACCGATTCGGGATGGCTCTCAATGCCGATCACGTCGCGCTTGAGGAGCAAGCTGGAAATCCCAATGCCGCAATAGAGGTCGAGCACTTTGCTCCGCGAGGGGGTGATCATGTCGCGCAAGGTACGATACATGTTCACGCTTTGCTCGGGGTGGTTTTGGATGAACCCATAAGGGGAATAGCGGAAACGGAATTCTTCTACGGCGATCTCATCATGTACGGTTCCGTACACTTCTTTTTGCCCGGGCGCTTGGAACACGATGCCTTGGATCCGATCGTTCAAGGCAGCCTTAGCAAACGCTTCCCGATTTTTGGGGAGCGCCGGTGAAAATGAGAAGGCAAGAATGAGGCGGTTTGTCGATGCTTTAAAAAGGCGCAAGGAACCTTGCTCAATGCCTAAATTGAAGAGGGTGCCTAATTCGATTTCCCAGGGTTCTTCTGCAAAAAGAGGGCAGGCGGACACGGGGACAAATTGTTGTCCGTCGCACCCAATATACCCCCCGTGGAATCCCAGCCCCTTCGGCCTTAAATTGAGGCGGATGTGTTTGCGGTAGTTCCATTGCAGGTGCGCGGGGATTACGGGCGGCACAGGAAAATCGATCCGGCCGATCCGTTTCAGGGCATCCTGCACAAAGGCGCGCTTGGCCTCGAGTTGCGCGGCATAGTTGATGTGCTGCAATTGGCAGCCGCCGCAGGTGCCGAAATGGGGGCATTGGGGCGGGGTTCGCTGGGGGCTGCTGCAGTCGATCGAGACCAAGGTCCCAAAACCGTGCGATTTCTTCTTTTGGGTCAGTTGGACGGTGACGAGGTCCTGGGGCGCGGTAAACGGAACGAAAACGACAAAGCCGTTATCCTTGAGGACGCCGTTTCCGCCAAATGCCAAATCTTCAATGGAGCCTTTTATCAAAATATTATCCTAGTAGTGGAGCATGATAGCATAGATTCGCTGGGAGGTACAGAGGCAATTGCAAAACTCCATTTGGACCAATAGCATCAATTTTTGTCTATAAAGCGAGTTTTGCAACTGCCTCTACAATCTGAAAATCGCGGATTTGCAGCTGAATACTCGATTTATTCAAAAAATTATTTACATGGGGAGTGAAGGCGATTTTGAGCGTGAGGTTCTTTTGCGTGAGTTCCTCTTTTCTTGAGGCCATCCCAAAGCCGATCCCCTCTAAAGTCCGTTCGCCCTGTTCAAGATAAAATTTGAGGTGGGTTTTCCCCACAATTTTAGGCGGCCATGTTTGGACGGCCTCGCAGTACAGGATGGGAGGCGGGTTTTCGTTGCCGAAGGGTTCTAAAAGGTTGAGCGATTCCATGAAATCGAACGTGAGCTCTTTAAAACTGACTTTCGCATCGAGATGGAGCTTGGTGAGGACGTCGAGGTCCTTTAATCGTTCGTTTGCGGCGCGGATGAACCGTGCTTTGAATTCGGGGATGTTTTCTTCTTTGATGGTGAGCCCCGCGGCAAAGTCGTGACCGCCAAAATTTAAGAGCAGCGAGGCGTTGTCTTTCAGTTGGGGAAGCAGTGGAAACTCAGTAATGGTCCGCATCGATCCCTTGCCAATTCCTTTATCGATGGCAATGATCAAGACGGGGCGGTTATAAAGCTTTGCTATCCGCGCTGTGATGATCGGGATGATGCCGGGATGCCATTTTTCTGAGACAAGCACAAGCGCTTTATCTATGAGGATTTCCGGGTGGAAAGCGATATATTTATCGATGTCGGCAGAGTCTTTGCGCTCAATTTTTTGCCGTTCAATATTGTTTAAGTCGAGTTCTAAGGCAAGCGCTTCGGCGGCAACGGGATCGCGCAGCAGCAGCAGCTCCACCCCTTTTCTAGGTTCTGCGATGCGGCCTAAACTGTTGATCCTGGGCGCGACTTTCGAAGCGATATCGATGGGAGTGATTTCAGAAGTTTTGACGTCACAGACAGAAAAGAGCTTGGTAAGGCCGATGCGGCGTGTGCGGCGCAGTTGTCTTAAACCATAGCGGACCAAGATCCGATTTTCGCCGCGGAGCGATCCCATGTCGGCGATCGTTCCCAAAGCGACGAGGTCCAGATAGCGTTTCAAGTCGATTTTTCCGGTGCTGACGGCAGAGGTGGAAATTAAATAGTTGGTGATGGCGTGCGCGAGTTTGAAGGCGACGCCGACGCCGGTAAGATCGCGATTGGGGTAGGTGCTGCTCAAGAGTTTGGGGTTGAGCGTGGCAACACAGTGGGGAAGTTTGTCAGTCGGTTCATGGTGATCGGTCACAATTACATCGACATCCCGTTTCACAGCTTCCGCGATTTCATTGGCCGAGGTGATGCCGCAGTCCACCGTGATCAAAAGCTTGCATGTATTTTTGACGGCATACTCGATGGCGTCAAGAATGAGGCTTTGATTTAAAGAGGTGCGGTTGGGGACATAATAAAAAACATGAGCGCCGATATACCGAAAAAAATCGGTCAGCAAAGTGGCGGCGGTGATCCCATCGACATCGTTATCGCCGTAGATGAGGATATTTTCTTTGCGCTGCAAAGCAAGGGCCACTCGATCGACGGCTTGATCCATGTCGGGGAAAAGATCGGGATCAAACAGGTTGGGGAGTTTGGCGTAGAGATACTCGTGGATCTCTTCGAGCGTTGTAAAGCCCCGCGACACAAGGACTTGGGCAGTGACGGGATGAATGTTGAATTCGGCAATGATCGCCTTGGCCCACTCCTCGTCGACTTTTGGATATACCCATATGGGGTCATTGCTAACCTGTTGACGCACCATAAGTTACCCTTTTTTAGCTTAATCGTAGATTAGGCATAATAGAGATTCTGGGCAAGACAAAAGCATGTATAAGAAAAGAAGTTAATGGGGCACGCGCACGGGCACGTTTGGGGAAGGGATTGGATGCCCTCGTTAGTCCAAGACTTCAACGGTGGGCTTTTTCTGAAGTTCGCGATCGTGGAAGTACTTCATTAAAGGCGCAGCGATGAAGAGAGAGGACAAGGTCCCGAAGATGACGCCGATCGACATCACTAACGCAAACCCAAAGATGGTGCTTCCGCCCAAAAGGACGAGGGGCAGCAGCACTAACAGGGTGGTGCCTGATGTCATCAAGGTGCGGCTTAAGGTGGAGTTGAGCGATTGATTGATGAGTTCGGCGAATGATCGTTTCTTCATGAGGCGTACGTCTTCGCGGATGCGGTCAAAGACGATGATGGTGTCATTGAGGGAATAACCGACAATCGTCATCAACGCGGCAACCGTGTTCAGGTCGATTTGGACCGGAACGCGCAGCAGATGCAAGATTCCGATAAAGGCCAAAGTGAAGAGCACGTCGTGTGCCAGACAGAGGGTCGCGCTGATCGCATACTTAAATTCGAAACGGACGGTGATGTAGAGTAAGATACAAGCGAGGGCGAGCATCAGCCCGATCAAGGCGCTATTGCGCATCGAATTGGAGATTTGGCCGCTGACCTGTGTCCAATCGCGGTCTAAATGGGACAGCGACTCTTGGGTTAAGGCGAGATTAGACTGATTTAAGGCGCGCACAATCCATACGAGTTTCGGGTTGTTTTCAAAAGGATAGGAGACCTCTTTGAGGTCATAGGCAAGGGGCATTCCAAAGAAGGGGCGGCCAGGCTGCTCTAAGCTTGTGCTTAAGAAAATGCGCATGTGATTGGAAGGGGTGAGCTCCCGAATTTGGAAATCTTGAGGCTTTGCGCCTTGCTTGATCAGGGCTTGTTCAATGGCATGCCGATAGTTCATGCCCGGTTTTTCTTTCACCTCCAGAGTGACGGCGAAACCGCCGGTAAAATCCATCCCCATGATCGTTTGCCTTTGCGCAAACAGCAGGTAGCCGCCGGCAAGGATCACAATGGCTGAGAAGACGACGGTCACTTTCGTATACTTCAGGAAGTTGAAATTTTTCGGCGTGATCCACTCGGACATTTTGAGGAGTTGGTTTTTAGGATTTTGCACCCAGCCGGAGAAATAATAGCGGGTCATGAAAAGGGCTGTGAACAAGGAAGAGACGATCCCGATGATTAAGGTCAGGGCTAATCCTTTAATGGGGCCCGCATCGAAATTGAGGAGGATCACCGCTGCGATCAAGGTAGTGACGTTCGAGTCGAAGATGGCAGAAAAGGCTTTGCGGTAGCCGGCATGGACGGCGGAGGCAATTCTTCCGGACACGGCAAATTCTTCGCGGATCCTTTCAAAGACGAGAACGTTGGCGTCGACAGCCATCCCTAAGGTAAGGATGATGCCTGCGATTCCGGCCAAGGTCATGGTCGCTTGCAAATTCTGCAGCGTGGCCCACATGATGAGGAGATTGAAGAAAACGGCGATCATGGCGACAAATCCGCCAAAACGGTAGTAGCCGACCATGGCAGAGAAGGCGAGAAGAAGGGCAAGTCCGGTGGCGGCGACCCCGAGCGTTCTCTCGTGGGAGCCGAGCTCCGGGCTCACGTTTTTCTCAGAGAGAATGTGGGGAGTGAAACTGAGCGAGCCGGCTTTGAGGTCGGCTTCGAGCTGGTTCACTTCTCTTTGGGTAAAACTTCCGGTGATCATCGCGCTGCTTCTCAAGGCGTCATTGAGGGTTGGCGAACTGATGATCGATCCGTTGAGGATCACAGCCATTCTCCAGCCGCTGCCATGCGAGTAAGCCTCGTTGGGAGTTCCCATCACTTTATCTTTGGAAAATTGCGAAGACCAGGCAAAAAGCGCATCTTTGGCTCGCGAGCCGCTGATGCCGAAAGAGAGGTAATTGCCTTGCGATGGATCATAAGAGGCGCGCACATTTTCTAAGTTGGACCCCTCGAGAGCATAATTGCGGAACACGACTAATAAGGGATGTGTCTGTCCCTGCCACGCTGAGAAGTCGGTGCCGCGGAAGACGCCGATCTGAGAAAATGTCTGGTCTAACTGACCGGTGATCACATTGTCTGCGGGATTGGGAAGGCGGAGGCCCTGATCGTAGAGGGCTTTGGCTGCTAAGCTGCGCGGTTCGGCCGACTCTTCGTTCAATCCTTCGCCGTAAAGATGCCTCCAGGCGATGAGGTTGAGGTCTTCTACGCTTTTACGTCCTGTGACCAGAGCTTCGTTCCACACTTCTTGCAAGAAGCGGTTCACGGCATCGCCGAGCTGAGGGTTTTTCGGTGTGAATTTTTCATTGACCACATGGAAATACATGGTGGAGGCTTTCACAAGCTCCGTCGCGGAAAGTCCCTGCGAGCCGGGGAAATCGAGGGAGATATAATTTCCTTCTTGGCGGATGCTCACTTCTGAGACGCCCATTTTATTGACGCGCTGGTAGAGCTCATTGATGCCTTGTTTGATGTCGGCTTCACTCGTCACCAACCGATTATTGGTGTCGCGGAGCTCGATTTGCACGGTTTTCCCTCCGGAGAGATCGAGTCCCCAATGGAGGATTTTTCTGTCGTCGCCGCGGAAATACTTGAGGCAGCTGAGCTTGAAATTGCTCCAATAGACATTTTTGGTGGGAGGAGGTACATCGGCCGCAGTGGCTCCTTTGAGATTGAGCTGGGCTGTCAAATAATCATCTCTCCATTTCAGGAGATCTTCATGGACCCGGTCGCCGATCTTATTTTCGGTCAAGATCCGCTGCTCCACATCGGTAAATTCCAAGATCGCATAGCGCTTAGAACCGTGCACGTTGAAGTTTTCCCGGGTAGCTTTGAGGACAGTTTGGAAGTAGTTCTCTTTTTCAAAAATAAAATCGCTGAGGTAGTGCTTGCTTAAGCGATGGTAAGATCCGGGATATCCTGCGTATCCGTTTTGCTGCAAAATTTGGCGCAGGTCATTAAAGTCTTTAAGGAACTGGCGCGAGGCGTCCGATTGGGGGGCGCTTTGGATTCTCTCGACGATCTTATCCAACCCTTTGGCGAGGACATAAAGAGAACTGGTCTTGAACCCGGGAGTTCTTTTTTTGTGCGTGGAGGGGGCATAGATGACAAGGCCGAGGCGCTGCTGCTCGGGAGGAAGTTTTTCATAGGTCTCATAGTCCCAAATCGGGAATGCGCTGCGGGTAAGATCGGGGTGGGTCGGATGCCATGTATTGGTAATTATTTCTTTGAGTTGAACGGTTTCGGCGACCGCAATAGGGGCCAGCCGCATGGCCAAAAAGCTGCTGCTATTTTGCAAAGCGTTCAAAGCAATGACAAAATGATTTTTCTGGGGAGCGATCGTTTCGCCCGATTGTCTAGATACAGTCGCAATCTCATTATAGAGTAGCTGGTCGAGTTCGCTTCTTAAGGCATTCTGGCTCTTTTCCAACTGCTGGATGTACGCAAGGAGATCGGGATACAGTTTTAGGCTGAGGCTGTCTTTGGCCCAATCGATCTCGATCTCTGAAAAGAATGGGTTGTGGTCAGTTAGCGATAGGACTGTTTTTCCCTCCTGCAATTGTGTTCTCAAAGCAGCCTCGGACAAAGGAGCTTTCCCGGAAGCGAAGGCGCTTTGGTTCTTATTGATCAACGAAGACAAGGAGGATAGAGTTTTCTCTTTAGCTAAAAGGGTGTCCAGCCGCTGTTGTTTTACGGTGTCTAAAGCCTCGCCTTGGGAAAGTAAATTTTGGCTTTCTTGCTGGAGTCCGATCCGTTCTAACTTTAGTTTGTCTTTGGTCTGTTCAATCACGCGCACAAATTGGGCGATCATCTGCTCGCGATCTGTGTTTTCTACTTGCGTGCAGCTTGAAAAGTAGTTTTTTGAAATGACGGAGGAGTCGCCAAAAACTCGAGTAAAGGAGAGGAGGTTATGGGCAACGATTTCCAGGGCTTCCTGGGTTTGTGGGCCCTGGGGATTGGCAATGACGTTTGTGATAAAGCCTGCATTTTCAGAGACACCCCCTAAGATGTTCCCGAGCTGTAGGACGCGGTCGCTGACCAGCGCGCGATAGAGTTCTGTGGGCTTTCCCTGGGCATCCCATTTCTGGGCAAATTCAAAATAATTCTTTGATTCCGCAGGATTGAAGTGGATGGGAATGTGCCGCTCCACGGTCACGATTTTGCCGCCGATCTCATCATCATATAAGGAGAGTTGTGCGGCGACGAAAGGAATGAGCGTTCCGGCCCTAGGCAAATACTTGCGGAAAAGCTCTGCGTCCGTGGGTGTTTTAAACGCGACTTTTACAAATTGGGGCTCTTGGGGATTTAGGGTGATAGTGAGGGGCTTGATCCCAAGATTTTTGCAAAAGGCATGGAGCCACTCTTCAGATTCGCCCTCTAGTCGATCGACTCGGTCCATGATCGATAGGGAGATCTCAGCCGCCCTCTTTTCATCGATGGGTTTTTTGAGCGGCTTGGTGTAGAAAAAAACTGTGGGAAGGATATTATATACAGTCAGAAGTATCACAGCGATGATCAGAAACAGCTGCCAACGTTTTTGTTTTTCCATGAAAACTCAGTCCTTTTGTAATCTACCCAGGATACGAGTCCCCAAAGATTCTGTCTAGTCAAAATATTGCTCAGATAGTGCATTGAATAAAAAATTATTTTTGGACACTCTTGAGAACCGCTTCCATAGATCATGTCGGGGCCACCGCACTTCGTGTCGGGTGGCCCCCGCTTGTCCGGTTCGTGCCCAAGGGTACTTCACCTGCTCCGCACTGCGAAGGTCCGCCGGACCTTCTCGTGTCTCCGCAGCCCCTTGAGCCTCACCTCGCTTCGCCAAATCGTGTGCTCGTCGGAGGGGCGTGCGAAGCACTACCCCTCACGCGCTGGCCGCGCTCTCCTGCGCTACGATTTTGCATTGCGATCTGAGGCTGCGGGCTGCTCGCGCACTCACTTCCCACGCCTTGCGGCGTGGGTCCCTTCTCGCGTCAGCTCGCAGAGCGATTCTTGGAATTTATACCCCTCCCTATCCACCCTCCTTGCAAAATGATGTTATTCAATGAGGGCCAATGGTGGCGTTTTCACATCAGAAAATAGCCCTGCGAGTGACGCGAAAAAGGGGCCCCACCCCGAGACGAAGTCCGGTGGGGAGACGAGCGCACGAGCAGCCGATGGCCTCAGATCGCAAAGCAAAATCGCACCACAGGCGAGCGCGGTCAGCGCGTGAGGGGTAGTGCTCCGCACGCCCCTCCGCCGAGGACGCGATTTGGCAAAGCGAGGTGAGGCTCAAGGGGTTCGCGGGGACAAGGGAACACTTGTCCCGACAGATGCCTAGCGGCGCCTATAGAGAAGCATTATAAAATGATAATTTTTATATAAAGCCTTGCCCGCCCCGGCGGGAAAGGCTCTTGTGAAAAAGTGTTGCCTAATCAAATCGGAGATCGGCTATGCTTCGCTAAGATGTTTAAACAATCTATTATTGTAACGTGTAATGCAAACTGAAGAAAGCCCTGTCTATGCTCCTGAGGAATTAAAGGGCCTCGACCCCCGCTTAGTGCCGAGCCATGTAGCGATTATTATGGATGGCAATCGGAGATGGGCCAGGCGCCATTCCTTGGCCCCTATTATGGGGCACTGGAAGGGGGCCGATGCGCTGACAAACATTGTAACGGCAGCTAAGTCGCTGGGGATCAAGGTGCTCACGGTTTTTTCTTTTTCTACGGAGAACTGGTCCAGGCCTGAGGATGAGGTAGAGGGCCTCATGCATCTGTTTAAAAACTACCTCCTCCAGCAAAAAGTGGCGATGATCGAGGAGGGGATTAAATTGGATGCGATTGGAGACCTCTCGGGGCTGCCTGCGGAAGTAAGGGACACCGTGGAAGAGTGCAAGCGGGCTACTGCCCATTGCGACCAGATCGAGCTTGTCCTGGCGATGAATTATGGCGGAAGAAACGACATTTTACAAGCTGCGCGGGCGCTGGCGAAGGATGCGGCTGAGGGTAAATTGCAGGATATGGAAATCTCGGAGCAGGTCTTTTCAGGCTATTTAGATACCGCAAAGTGGGAAGATCCCGAACTGCTGATCCGGACCAGCGGGGAAAATAGAATTAGCAATTTTCTTTTATGGCAGCTCTCTTATGCAGAGGTTTATATCTCGGATGTCCTGTGGCCCGATTTTAGTGAAGGAAATCTTTTAGACGCTGTGATAGAATATCAAAAACGTGGCCGAAGGTGGGGAACATGAAGAAAAAAGCACTTTCAGATCTGGGCAGAAGATTTGCCGTGTCTGTTTTGACTTTAGTTATCGCAGCATTTTTTATTGTTTACTCCCAGTTGTATCTAGTGAATATCTTGCTGACCGGTTTAATCGCGGTCCTTGTCGCCACCGGCGTCTGGGAATACTTACAGCTTGCAAAGCGCACTGGCTTGGAGCCGGCGTTTGGACTGCCTATCGGAGTATCGGTTGCCTTTGTTGTGACGTTTTATCTCTCGACATTGTATCCCTTTTTGTCTCCGCTGCCCTTGATTGTCCTGATGTTCGGAGCGGTTTTATTTTTTCTGTACCACTTTCAAAAAATGTCGCGCGCCCTCTCTCACATCGCTGTCGAGTTTTTTGGCGTTTGCTATGTCGCCGTCCCTTTGAGCCTTCTATTGAAAATTATTAACTATCCGGTGCAAGGGCAGTTGTGGATTGTGTATTTGATCGTTGTCACGAAGATCACGGACGTTGCCGCCTACTTTGCCGGACGGCTTGCGGGCAAACGTTATTTAGCACCTGTGCTCAGTCCCAAAAAGACGGTGGAAGGGGCGATTGCAGGATTTTTATTTGCGGTTGCCGCTAGCGTTGCATTTTATAAATTTACCCCTCTCAAATTATCTCTCATCGATGCGCTGTGGATGGGGTTGGCCATTGGAATTTTAGGGCAAATTGGGGACCTTGCCGAATCGCTGCTCAAGCGGGATGCCGATGTGAAAGACAGTAATAAACTTCCGGGCCTCGGCGGCGTGCTCGACATGGTCGATTCTCTATTATTCACGACACCCATTGTGTATTTTTATTTATGATTATAACAATCGACGGCCCTTCAGGAACTGGCAAGACAACAGTAGCGAAAGAGGTCGCTAAGCGGCTCCAGTTCGCCTATTTTGACACGGGGGCGATGTACCGCGCCGTAGCATGGAAGCTGCTCCACGAAAAGATTGCGGTCGATGATATTCCTGCGATTGAAGATGTGCTCAAACATTTTAGTTTCCGCGTTCAGGAGACAGCCGGCGATCCCCGCTATTTTTGCGGGATCTACGATGTCACCCAAGATATACGTTCGCAAAAGGTGATCAAAATTGTCTCTGCGGTTGCGGCTTTGCTTCCTGTCCGCGAGGCGCTCTGGAAAGTTCAACGTGATTTTGCCGCTCAGGACAATGTGGTTTTTGAAGGCAGGGACTTAGGCACGGTTGTTTTTCCCAACGCGGAAGTGAAGATCTTCCTGACAGCCAATCCTCGTGTTCGGGCAAAACGGCGCCTTGAGGAACTTAAAGTGAAAAACCCCAAAGAAGCGGCAAAGATGGATGAAAGTAAGATGATCGCCGATATGAAGCGCCGCGATACGTTAGATTCTACCCGGGAGCTCGCCCCGCTAAAATGTCCTGAGGATGCACTGCAGATCGACACGTCGGACCTGACCTTGGGTGATGTCGTGGACCGGATCCTCCGCTACAAGACGGAAAAACAGGCCACATGAAAGCGTCATGGCAAGCTCAGGGGATGCATCCTCTTTACCGTTCGATCCTGTTCCTCGCTTGGATGTTTTTCAAGGTCTTTTATCGTCTGCGGGTCTATGGTTTAGAAAATTTCACCCCGAAAGCGGCAATCATCGCGCCCAACCACACCTCTTTCTTAGACCCTCCGCTCGTTGCAGTTTCTTGTCCTCAAGAGGTCCAATTTCTCGCCAGAGAATCGCTGTTTAATATTTTCGGTCTGGGGAGGTTGATCCGCGCGTTGAACACCCATCCGGTGAGCGGCGATGCGAGCGATGTCGCAGTCTTTCGCACGCTCTGCAGGCTTTTGAATGAAGGAAAAAAGGTGATCCTCTTTCCGGAGGGGGCCCGTCAGGATACAGATACTTTGGGTCCGATCAAACCGGGGATCAGCTTACTCGCCTCACGGACGAATGCAGCCATCATTCCCACCTATGTTCATGGAACATTTAAGATCTGGAACCGGCACCATCGCCTTCCAAGGCCCTGGGGAAAAGCGGCGTGCGTCTTCGGCTCGCCGATCCTATGGGAATCGTTTGCCCACCTGGATAAAAGAGAAGCGCAGGCGGCGATGTCCGAAGCGCTCAAGAACAAGATCGAAGCGCTCCGCCTCTGGTATCTCGCCGGGGCCGTGGGCACTCCGCCTTGAGCACGAAGATTTAACTCAAAGGCGCAAAGAGACGCAAAGATGCAAAAAATTTTAAGTTTTTCGGCTCCCAAATCTAAGGTGTTGTAGGGTTTTCGTCGGGTCTGTTCAAATAGCGGAGCGCACTCACCTCTGCCACCCCGTTAGACTGAATTGTTTCCTCTGCAACTTCAAAAACCGGGTGAGCACGCGTTAACCAATAGGGCTCATTGGGTGCGCCAGTCGTCGCAGCAGGCTCTTTCCATGACTTTCGAATGTCAAGCTCGACGTGCCAAAGAACATTGGTTTGTTCTCTCCAATCGAGAGAATTCTCTTGGAAATCCAACTTAAAATCCTTGTTTTCTTTGAGAAGCTTTGCAACCTGATTGCTAGTGGAGAGATTGTTTAATTTTACAAGCGCGTCTTCCATTTGGCTTTTTAATTCAGGTCCTTCTTTGAAAGCTAGCGTTACCACGTCTGTTGAATCGTTGTGTTGGAGATCGAAATTATCCGATGTAAATCCTAGGGAACGTTGAAACACCTTTAAAAATTTTCCCCAAAATTCCCCTCTACAATTTTGCGTTTGCACAGGTTTAAAATGTAAACAGATCGTTTTCTGAGCTAATGAAGGGGTGACTTCTTTAAGCCAGGTTTCCCATTGAAGCCCTCTTTCTCTGAGTTGCTGGACTACTTGTTGGGTTTTTTCTAAAGAACCTGTGTCCAATTCATAATATCCTCGTCCATTATAGCTCTGAGCATCAAAGCGGACGATCACTTTATATTTTTCGCTGTTTAATGGATTAGGCATGATCCAAAAACGTTTGGCCCTGGCAAAAGGCAGTTGGTGTTTTCCAAATGGAAAAGTAATGGAATCAGATGGGGGGAGGTTGCTGGAACTGCCGGGAACTGCTGCTACTGGAAGGATGCTCTTGGAACTACTAGAAACTGAGGCTGCCATATCAAATCTCCTAGGTTGGATTTTTTTAACGCAGGGAGGTTACTGGCATCTGCATTTTTTGAAAAGCAGTTTTTACAGCAGTGTAAGCGGCGATGTCCGAAGCCCTCAAGAACAAGATCGAGGCGCTCCGCCTCTGGTATCTCGCGGGTGCCACGGGCACTCCGCCTTAAACGTATTTTCTAAAAGTTTTTCCCGAGTGCAAGTGTGAGCATATGCGACTGAAATGCGGAGCCAAACTCTCCTTGATAGTCAAGCGAAGCGTAAATCGTGCTGGGACAAGAAGGGATGTATTCTAGATGCAGTTGTATAGCGCCGAGATTCTGTGAAGTAGAGCTCAGCGTCTTTACGTCAAAGGAAGAAAATGCCCCGATGAAAGCGACGTCTCCATTCCCTTTATCTGTTGGAGTTCGGTTGACAAAGCTGATTTTTTCTTCGAGGACTAAGTTCCCCCAGTTATATTGGAGTGTTTCAAAAAAGCGGATCCCTGCCTCGCTTCGGAAAATCGCCGCATACTGATTGTGCACCTTGAGGTTAAACCCGGAAGAGCCGTGCTCGTGGAAGTGGGATTGCCAATGATTGGTCCAATCCAGGGTGACAAAGGGATCCATCACAAATTCCTGGGAAGCATTCATCTGATACGGAACGCTCAGTTCAAAGTGGGGAGTTAAATTCCATCCTGTAGGTTTCCCTGTGGACGTGATGAATCCCAGGCTGCGCCGCTTTTGAGTTGTTTGCAGGAGGCCGCCCCATAAAGCAGCATTCATGGATACATACGCATTGTTCCAGCTCGCATAAAGCACTGCCGATTCCTGATTGATGGAAGCCTTGCCCCGCTTGTGAAAATACTGGACCGCGTTATAGGCATATGCTAGACCTCCTCCAATCACAACGTCCTGAATCCCCATGTAATCAAGACCGAGCAACGCGCCGCCAATTTTATTTGAAAAGGCAGGAAGCGAATGTCTGGATTTCTCGTGCACATAATTTCCAAGGATGGATAACCACAGAGAAGAGTTCCCCTCAATATTGAGTAAAGGAAGTCGATTAAAGCAACCGGCTCCCTCATGAATGATGCAGTGCTGAGTTAACGCATTGGATAAAGCAAATTGTGTATTTGCCCAGCTATCAAAGGGACCGATACTTTTCGGTACAAGGTCATCGAGCATGGCAATCGAAATGCTATTAATTTCGCCATTTGAGGGGAGGCCGCTGAGGAACGTTAAAGTTCCATTGGGCGCAGCGAGGGCTGCAAAAGGAGCATGAGAAAATGAACCTCCAACGATCCCTACACCGGAAGGATCCAGCGCTATCCCATCCAGAAATCCATTCCCGGTAGGGAGTCCAATGAGGGGGATAAGCGCACCGTCCGGCGCTACGAAACTGCCAAAGGGGCCTGAGGTTGAAAATCCGGCGATCAGCCCGGTCCCAGAGGGATTGATCGCTACGTTATATATGATCCCTGCTGTGGTAGGCAGATCGCTTAAAGTGGTTACGGATCCATCGGGATCTACCAAGGCAGCGTAAGGAAGCGTCAATGAAGTGCCTCCCATGATCGCATGGCCGGAAGCATTGAGTGCGACACTATAATTCTGTCCTAGGGGCAGACCTGCAACGGGGATTACCGAATTGCTTGGATCTACAAAGGCCGCATAAACAGACAGGTTATCTTGCCCTCCGATGAATCGTGTGTTTGAGTCGTTGACTGCTACCCAAAAAATCCCTCCTGTCGTGGGTAATCCTGCTAAGGGAGTCACTGTTCCATCGGGAGAGACAATGCTTGCATAGGCAGAGTTCAAAGGACCGATCCCTCCCACAATGCCATCTCCGGAGTTGTTAATGGCAACGCTATATATGAGACCGCTTAAGGGCAGACTTAGAGAGGTTGCGACCCCGTTTTTAGAGATGAGGGCGGCATACGGTACGTTGGTCAAGAGGTGTCCGCCTCCGATCATCCCATTTCCCGCCTTGTTAATGGCTACTGTGTAGATCTCTCCCGGAGCGATCAGGCCTCCAATTGAATTTACAACACCTCCAGGGGAAACAAGCGCGGCATAAGCGTTTAAGCCGCTGGTCCCTCCAATGATTCCATGCCCTGATGTGTTGATGGCGACTCGATAAGTCAAGCCGGTCGGGGGAAGGCCGTTCAATTCTACGATAGATCCATCTTCTTCAAGAAAAGCTGCATAAGGGGCTGCCCCTTGCCCACCAAGAAGAGCGAGAGGTTTGGAACCGGAAAAGAGGGGGTTGCCGAGAAAAGTAACTAGGAGAATGGAAAATAGGAATGTAAGAACGCAATTCACGAACGCCTCCCTTTTTAGCAGTTTGTTTCTGCTTATACATTAAAGGAGGATCGAAATATACCACGATCGTTTGAACGGTCTAGTGACCACCTCAGTTCCCATTTTTTTAAGGAATGTTCCACAGCTTAAAAATTTGGGCACGGCGCACTTCAGTTCCTTCCGAAAAAAGAATTTCATGCCCCGCTTTGAGAAGGGCGAGTGCTAAGTGCGCTGTCTACATGTGAAGTCATAATTTATCCTCGTTGTGTTTCGTAATAAAAAGAGAACAGCCTCAAAGAAGCAAAAATTTGAAATCCATTTTCTCTTAGGTTTGCGTTTCTTTGCGTCTCTGCGGCTGGGCGTTACTATGGTTTTCTATACTGTCTGCTCGGCATTTGAGTTGGTGGCAGGAGGTGGATTCAGTGGAGGTCTAGTGATCACCTCAGTTTCCATATCATCGTTAATCGCCCAACTCTTTACAATTTCAAAATACTCAGGTTCTTCTTCTGTAGATTTCGACAAGGTCAGTTTTTTACAGAAAACAAACCCAAAACGCGGTGCTTCTAAGATGTTAAGATCACCTATGGAAAGATGTGTGGTCGTCATTGTTAATCTCTCCGGGGCATAAAGCCGAACGGGAACAGGCTCAGACCCCTGGCCAGCCATGCCTAAGCTAATGGCATTTTTAGCGACCATGTTAACGAGAGGCGCCGCAATGCAACCGGGTGCTTCATGAATGATTACATCCTTGCTAGTGAGGAAAACAACGTTTGCCGAACCCATGAATCCGTTATTTCGAAGTGTCAGCCCTGCATGTAGAAGACAAGCTTCGCCTCCGTATACCGAACCCCCTTGGTACTGGTCTTTAAGTTGATTTACAATGTCGCTGTGTGAAAGTGTAGTCATAGGATCCTCCTGTTTGATTTGTAAGTCGATGCTGAGTAAAAAAAATCTGGAAACAGCCTCATTTCTGAGAATGTCCCTAGAGATATGCGGCTAAGAGGACTCGAACCTCCACCAAGTTGCCCCGACTAGAACCTGAATCTAGCGCGTCTACCAATTCCGCCATAGCCGCAGAATGGGAAAAGCTTATAAGAAACTCCCCTTTTTGTCCAGGACGTGTGCAGTGTAAAAACAGTTTTTGAGTTAGCCATAAATTGAAGGATCGTCTATTGTAACTTTAATGATTAGGAGATTTTAAGATGGCAGAAGAGCTAAAAAAACTCACAGAAGATTCTTTCAAAGAGGGCGTGAGCAAAGGAGTCACCCTCGTCGACTTTTATGCAGATTGGTGCGGTCCGTGCCGGATGATGACGCCTGTCCTTGTCAAACTATCCGCCGAACTCCAGGGGAAGGCAGGGATTGTCAAGTTGGATATCGATCACGCGCAAAAGACGGCTTCAACGTATCAAGTCACGTCCGTTCCTACGCTGATCCTTTTTAAGGATGGGAAAGAAGTTGGCCGGCTCGTCGGTCTGCGCGATGCGGAAACGGTCAAAAAATTTGTCCTCTCCGCCCAATAATCTTCAATTCGGAATTTTAACCACAGAGAGCACAGAGGACACAGAGAGGGAAATTAATGAATTTCTTCCTCTGTGCTCTCTGTGGTTAAATTCTTTTTTCAGTCTTGCCAGTGGAGGACGTCGCGCACGATCGACCAGCGGGGTTCCCGCTCTTCGATCTGCTCTGTCTTGCCCAGGATCCAAAGCTCGTATTGGTTCTTCGTAAACCCTTCGTTCTTTTTTAGTTTCAGCCATTGGTTAAGAAAATGGAGGAAACGGGGAGCGTTAGCCTTGGTGGCATAGCCCAAGGTCTCTGTTCCGATGGAAGGGTTGGGAAAAACCACGGTGTATAGAGGATTGTTCAGGATCCAAGAAATCCCCGACTGTTCTGTCCAGAGCAGCGCATCCGCGGCATTCTGGCTTTCAAAATCTCGGTCGCTTTCGAGCGTCACAATTTCCTGTGTTGGGAAGAGGGCTCGCGCCGCCGCTTCCAAGGATGAATTTTTTAGGACAGCAATTTTAAGATTTTTATTGGCCCGCACAAGGTCGTAAGAGGCAAATTCTTTCCGCCGCTTGTCTTTGGTAATGAAGACAAAGCGGGCTTCCAGATAGGGCTCGGAGAAGTTGAGGGTAGTCAGTTTGGTCTCAGTCATGGGTACGGCAGACATGGCGATGTCATAGAGGTTGGCGTTGAGCTCGTCGCTGATCTTTCCGTAGTTGAGGGGGACGAATTCGAGGCGGCAGCCGAGATCTTTCGCGAGTTCTAGGGCAAACGAGACGTCGTAGCCGACGAGCTCTTTTCGGTCGTTGTAAAAACAAAAAGGGATCGCATGGGGATAATAGCCGACGCGGAGAATTTTTGTTTTTAGGATGCGATCTAAAGGATCTTCGTCGGCAAGGAGGGGTGGAAGGGCATTGGCGGCATAGATGGTCATCGGGAGTTGAGAGGAGATAGAGACCTCGCTGATGCTTTTGGCGCTGCTCCGGATGTCGGGGAAAAGATGGAGTTGTTTTAAGCCGACGAAGAGGGCGGCTAAGGGCAGCAAGGTGAGGGCGCAGCTTTGGACGAGTTTTCTCCACTGAAAGCGGATCATGCGGCGGCATGCCAAGGTGATGAAGAGGGAGATCGAGGTCACCTCGATCGCGGAGATCATCGCTTGAAATCCTGCGGTAAAGGGGACGCTGGTGAGATAAAGTTCTCTTGTATCAAGGGGAAGGCCCAAGAGGTCGAGCAAAAAGGTGAGGACGTTGAGCCAGGAGCCGATACCGATGGCCCCTAAGCTGGTGAGAATGGTGGTCAGAAAAAGTTCGATGTGCTGGAGCGGGTGCAGAGGGACCTGAAAAAACAGGGAGGAGAAGAGAACAAAGAGGATGATAAAGAGGGAGCCGAGGGGAATATTGAACACGATCGAAACGATCCCTTGCACTTGCGAGGAGGATTTATCTTCGTTGGGATAGATCAGCAAAACTTCTTTTTTAATGAGCTCAATGATGAAAGGGAGGGCGACAATGACCATGTTGGTGGTGTAGGCGAGAAGAAGGATGGGAGAGAGGTCTTTGATCCACTTCATCGGAGGGAGTGATGTGAGGACGCTAACTAACCGGGGAAAGATCCAAAATACGAGAAGGCAGGCAGCAAAGATGTATAGGATGATGTAGGTGCTCATCTGTTTAATGGTAGAGAGCTCGATGGTGCCCACTTGGTTGGAAATGATGATGAAGGTCCCGATAGGGGTGATGCGACTGATCCAGGAGGTGATGCGGGTCAAGGCGGCGAGAGCGATATCCAAGAGGGAAATGAGGGTTTGTTTTTCCTTGATCTGCATGAGGGAAAGGCCGATGCAGAGAGAAAAGACTACGATGGCCGGCAGATAATTGTTCGCTAAGGCATGAAAGATGTTTTCAGGGATGAGGAGCTGGGCGAAATTGATGGCGGGGGTTTCTGTGGTGAGGTAAGTATTCCCGTGGAGGCCCAGTGCCTTAGGAAAAAGAAAAGAGATCGAATAGATGATCACCAGGTTAATGAGCCACGCGAGCGCAATGAAGAGAATGCCTTTCTTGAGGATTTCTTTGGCAGCTCCTCCGGTGAGTTGTCCCACACCCTGAATGATCGCGCAGACTAAATATGGGATCGCAGTGATCTTCAGGACCATGATGTAGGCGGAGGACCATGAGGTGAAAACGGCGCAGCTCTCGCCAAAGAAGAGGCCGGTCAAAATGCCGAGAATGGTCGCAAGCACCATCTGCAGCCCTAAAGATAGTTTAAAGGGGTTGATACGCTTCAGAAAATCCATCTAAATTCCTAAAATAATGAACGCGTGCACGTCTTTAGACTGCACTGTTATACCCCACTCGGTCAAAAACTTGGAATTTGGACCGCGCCAAAGCCCCGGGGTTTAACGATCGTAGATGGGGTTGTATCAAAGTTTTTGACCGAGTGGGGTATAAACTGCTGCTTTCTCCACGCTTCGTAAATCACTATGGATGCAGCATTTGACAGATTTAAGCAACGACTTTCTGGTTTCATGGGGATCTTGAAAAATTTTTCTGGCCATTTTTCACGGTATTGGGGCGGCAGCCCTTCGGTCTCGGAACCAAAAATAAGATGATCCTGAGTGGTGTAGTCCGGTTCTGTGTAAAACTTTTCGGCGTGGGACGAAAAGAAATAAAAAGGGGTAGTCAAGGCGGTCAAATAACTGAAGAGGTCTTCAAGATAGCCCACATCAACCCCTTCCCAATAATCGAGGCCCGCTCGCTTCAGCATCCGCGAAGAGGTGCTAAAACCGAGGGGCCTGATGAGAACAAGAGAATTCCCGGTGACAGAGCAAGTCCTTACAATATTCCCCGTGTTCTGGGGGATCTGCGGCTGAAAAAGGACAATCTTCACACAACTATCTTAACGCTTCTTTTTGCTCTGCGGGCACAGCTATCTCGTCTGAAGGAGCTTTGTTTTTGCCTGTGTTGGACACGAGCCCTTCTTCTTCAGCAGGAGGAGTCACATTGGCTTTGACAAGCTCGATCTCAAAGGTCAGCAAGGAGTTGGGAGGGAGATGGCCGCTGGCGCCGTAACCAAGATCGGGGTGGATATAAAGGATCCGTTTTTCCCCTTCTTTCATCCCGACCAATCCTTTGCTGAAGCCGGGGATGGTCTCGTCGAGAGAGATCAGTTCATCTTCCTTAGAAGCCCCGAACACTTTTCCATCGATGAATTTGCCGGTGTAGCGGATCAGAGGAGAATTATGTTCGACGACTTCGGCTCCTTTCCCTTTCTTATCAACTTTATATTGGAGTTTTCCTTCTTCGAGGCTGACAACTCCTTTTTCTTTGCCGTTTTTAGACAAAAACTCAGTCGCTTTTTGCAAATTTTCTACGGCGAGTTTCTTGAAGGATCTCTCTTGAGCTTCGGTGAGGGCTTGAATGCACTCGGTTTCGCTCATCGGGGAAACTTTTCCGGCAAGGGCATCCTGCAGTCCTTTGACAACGTGGTCGGTGGCAAAATCAATTCCAAGGGATTGGATGTTTTTTCCCAGCATATGGCCGAAGGCCTCTGAGACTTTTGTGATGTCGGGGCTTGATTCGGCGGCGGGAGCAGGAACTTCCTCTGCACAGAGAAGAGAGCAAGCTGCTAAAGAAGCGAAGAAAAGGCGCTTATTAAACATGTGTAACTCCTGAGGTTATGAGGCCATGATAAAGCGTGGTTGTCTTAAATCCAAGTTATTTCCGTTGTTTCAACTTGGATCTTGAGATCCTTAATTTGCGAGGGAGCGACCGGAGAGGGGCATTGCATCATCAAGTCGCTGGCCTTTTGTGTTTTAGGGAAGGCAATGACGTCGCGAATATTTTCTGTTTTCCCGAGCAGCATGATGAGGCGGTCGAGGCCAAAGGCGATCCCTAGATGGGGCGGGGTGCCGAAATTCAATGCTTCGACAAAAAACCCAAATTTTTCTTTAATTTCTTCAGGGGAGAGTTGGAGCAGGCCAAATACTTTTTCTTGCAGGGCCCCATCATGGATCCTTTGCGACCCGCCGCCCATCTCATAGCCGTTGAGGACAAGGTCATAGGCGAGCGCGCGTACCTTGAGGGGCTCTGAATCTAATAGGTGAAGATCTTCAGGTTTCGGAGATGTGAACGGATGGTGTTCGCTCTCGAGCCGTTTTGCGTCTGTGTTATACCGGAACATCGGAAAATCTGTGACCCAAAGAAACTCTAGGGAGTTTTCGGGGATGAGCTTGCGTTCTTTTGCAATGTGGCGGCGGAGATGGTCGAGGGATTGATTGACACGGTCTTCGGGGCCGGCGGCCATGAGAATGAGGTCTCCTTGCTCCACCTTTAAATGTTCTTGCAATTCTTTTTGGAGGTCGTCGGAGAAATATTTCACGATATGGGAGGCGAACCCCTCTTCCTGCCGTTTCATCCATGCCAGACCGTGAAGGCCGAACTTCGAGACGAACTGGGTGTAGCCGTCGATGTCCTTACGGGAGATTTCGCTTCCCTGCTTGACACAGAGCGCTTTGACACATCCGCCGCTGTCCAGCTGCTCTAGGAATACGCTAAAGGAAGAGCGTTTTGCAATGGAATCGATACGCACAAGCGGCATGCCGAAGCGGAGGTCAGGGCGGTCGGTGCCGTAATTTTCAACGCATTCTTGATAAGTAAAATGGGGGAAGGAATGGTGCAGTTCGATGCCGGAGCAGTGTTTGAAGAGTTGTTTGTAAAGCCCTTCGACGAGCTGCATCAGGTCCTTAGGGATTCCAAAGCTCATTTCGATATCGATCTGGGTGAATTCGGGTTGACGGTCAGCGCGCATGTCCTCATCGCGGAAGCATTGCGCGATTTGGAAGTAGCGGTCCATCCCCCCGATCATGAGCAGCTGCTTGAAGATTTGAGGCGATTCGGCGAGGCCGTAGAAATTTCCGGGGTAGGTGCGCGAGGGAACAAGAAAATGCCTTGCGCCGCCGGGAGTGGACTTACCTAAAATGGGAGTTTGAATTTCCAAAAAGCCATTTGTATCTAAATATTTTCTCGTCTCCATCATCACTTTGTGGCGCAAGATGAGTTTTTGGGTTAGATCGCTTCTGCGCAAATCGAGATAGCGATATTTTAGGCGCAGCTCTTCGTTGACATCGATATCCTCATCGCAGATGGAGAAGGGAGGTGTATTGGCGTGAGAGAGGATCTCTAAATCGGAAACCAGGATCTCAATTTCACCGGTGGGCAGTTTCGGGTTTGCCATTCCCGGCGCACGCAATGCCACTTTTCCTTTGATGGAGATGACCCACTCGCTGCGGAGCCTTGTCGCGTGGGGCAGGTTGGGATCGATGATCAGCTGCGTGATGCCAAAGCGGTCGCGGAGGTCGATGAAGATCAGCCCGCCGTGGTCCCGTCTTCGATTGACCCATCCGGATAAGGTCACGGATGCGCCGAGGTCGGAGCGGCTTAACGCTCCGCAATGCTGTGTTCTTCTATAATCAAACATGGTTTTTTCTTTGTAGCGTGGTGATAATTTCTGAGAGCGCGATTGTTTCTACTTCGCGTGTGGCCATATGCTTTAGCTGGACATGGCCGGTCGTGAGTTCCTGGTCTCCGATGATGGCGCAGTAATCCGCCTTCAGTTGGTTGGCGAGCTGCAGGCCATGCTGCACTTTTTTTCCGCTGAGGTCCATTTCTGCAGCGATCCTTTGATGGCGCAGATTGTGGAGGAGCTCGAAACAAAACGCGGCTGCCGTCTCTCCGAGCGGGACGATAAAAATCAGGGGATGGGGCGGGGGAGGGAAGGGAACGCCCTGCTTCATCATGGTCTGCAACACTCTTTCCATCCCGGTGGCGAACCCAATGCCCGGGACAGAAGGTCCGCCGATGGCCTCGACAAGTCCATCATACCTTCCTCCGCCGCCCACGCTGTTTTGCGCGCCGAGGTGGCCGGAAGTGATTTCAAAGACTGTGCCATTATAATAGTCGAGGCCGCGGACCAGCTTGGGATTAATTGCGTAGGGAATATTTGCCTTTTCTAAGAGCGCGCATACCT
>JABDEH010000018.1 GCA_013287215.1 Chlamydiota bacterium | reverse complement strand
CTCGTCGTGAGAGCTGTAGCCATTTGCTTCAAGATTGTACTGGCCATGGAATAATTTTTTGCCGCCAAAACAGCATCGGACGGTTCCATTCTTTTGATCTTCTAGTGCCCTGGCTAGTTTTTGTTCCAGATGGCTTAAGCGTCGTTTTTTTTGGTGGATGACGTGCGGCTTGGCTTGTCTTTTTATGAACTTGGCAATTGTTTTGGTCAGAGAGGCGATTTTTTCCTTTGTGTCGGCAATCCTATTAACGAGCTGCGTTTTGAGGGCGCTGATTTTGCCTTCAACCTGGACTCGAATGGCATTAAAGTGCCTTGCTGTGATGTCATAAGCGATAAGGTAGTCGTTTTTAACTTCTCCAGAAATGTTCCCGGAAGCGATGTCGGCAAACAGTCGATGCTGGAGATGTGAGAAGAGGCCGCTGCACTCTTCTAAGATCTCAAGCGTAAGCAGGTCTAGCTCGGTTCGTGTCTCAAAAGTTCGAAAGTACTCATTTTCCATTGGAGTGCCTAAAGTTGTTCTGCAGCTTCTTTTAATGCATCCAGGAGTTTTTTGTTTTTCCGGCTTCTGGCTCCATAAAGTCTCGCTGAAAAAACCGTAATAATTTCCAGGACATCCTGCACAAGATCGTCTTCGAATGTGGAAGCTTCTGTTTTGTTGATAATCACGACTTCAATTCCAAATTGTTCACAAAGGGAAAATATTAACTCAGCGCCAAATCGAAGTAAACGATCTTTATGTGTTAAAACAAGCCGATCTACCTGGCTAAGACAAATAGCGCGGATCAAATTTCTAAGCCCCCGTTTGTTATAATTCAGCCCGGATCCTAAATCTTCGATGATCTCGTAAGTCCAGCCTCCTGCAGCGCAAAAAGATTCCAGAACTTGGATTTGACGAGAGAGATCTTTTTTTTGATCATGACTTGAGACTCTGGCATACGCAATTGTCTTTTTCTGAAATAGGTCTTTTTTCGGCGAAGCACCCAAAAGCCTGGCAAGGTTGTACCGACGATGCCCATTCTTTGTTCGTTCCGCGGTAATCTTGCCGGATTTTTCCCATCTTCGGAGGGTATCACGAGAAACTCCTAACTCTTCAGCTGCTTCGCCAATACTTATTTTCATGCAAGGAAATATATGCAATTTTGCATATATTTAACAAGAAATAAGTAGATTTTTGCGAGCTGCTGCTAACCCCAGGAAACTGCGGCAGATGCGATCTGGTAGTGACCGACGGATTAGCTCATAAAGTCGCCGGAGCCGCAGGCGAAGAATTTCACCGACTGCATGAAGAATGCCTCTACCAAGTGCTCAAGGGAGATAGGACCTGTCCACTTTGCCACGAGAGAGTGACAAGTATTGATCATGAATCTGTTAACGACTCGGAATCCGGCGATGAGGATGGTGACTATCTCTGCGGCTTATATATGCACATGATGGAATCCGAGAAAATCCGCACGGTATATACGGATGTTATTGACGCGGCGAAAAAGGGAGAGAGTCTTACGCTCTACAAGTTATTGAATGGTCTCGAGAACCCGGTGCCTTATCAAAAAAAGGCAGTGAGAACCGCTGCCGCCTACGGACATAATGACATCGTCCGCACATTATTAAATGGATGCACCCACTTTGAAAACTCAAATGACACCCTAAGCGGAATGGACGCCCTGATCTCGGGTGCATGGGGTGGAAATATTGAGATTGTTCGCGAAACATTAATTCGATATCCCTCAATCAAACGCGACGGAGCTGTATGTGCCGCCGCGGAAAAGGGACAGACTGAAGTTTTAGAATTGTTGTTAAGTAACGCAACGATCTCAAATGCGGTGCGGCAACGAGCGATTAAAGAGGCGCTACAAAACAGGCACACTAGAGGATTTGCGTTCATTATTCTTTTAGGCAGCATTACGCGTACATGAAGAAACAATCTTTGCTAGAGTCTTTAGCGTTGGGTTTTTATTTTTTAGTGAATGATAGAAAGTAGATTTTGAGAGATCGCCTCTTTCTCTTAATTTCTCTTTATTTAAAGCATTGACGTAGATGGTGATTGCTTCCATGACCCCTTCCGGGTCGTTATCTTGAAGGCATTCCAAAATGGCCAGTCCGACATTTTCCTCATTTGTCAGATACTCCAACGGATTAATTTTTTTAATCCCTTTGAAATTTTCAATCTTAAGTTTTTTGCGCTTTCGAGAAGATGTTCCTCGCGCGGCGGATGTCCTTACTTTGCCCATTTTTGTTTCCTCCTAAAAGAAAAAGCACATTGCTATCGGGAATGATGACATAGTAGATACGCCTACCGTCATTGAACTTGAGCTCCCACAAGTCTTTTCCTAAATGCTTGTGGTTACCAAAGTATCCCTCTACCTCGATCTTTAGAACTCGGTCCTGCACCTGCAACCTAGATTTTGGTGGTTCACTGAGAAACCATTCGTCATATTCTTCGGTGCTTTGAACTTCTCTCGCCTAAAGGCGAGAGATTCCTGCTTCACAGCTCCCTCTAAATAGGGCAGCTCCACAGGCTTTTAGGGCCGACATTCCGGCGGCCTTGAGAACGATGGCACTATTGTAATCACGGTCGCTCTTTTTTCCGCAATTATGGCAATGATATTCCCGCACAGACAAAGGCATCTCTTGCTGATTCCAACAAGATGCGCAAAGCTGACTGCTCGGAAAATATTTGCCTGCCTCTATGATGTGTTTTCCACATTCTTCTGCTTTGTATTTAAGACAATGCAGAAACACTCTCCAACCTACGTCTGAGATGGATCGAGAAAGTCCCTTCGAGCTTTCTTGAAGTAAGCTGGAAATGTCTAGGCTTTCAACGCAAAGAATGTCGTGGTTTTTGATCATTTCTGCGGAAAGCTGTTGAACGAAATCATTTCTTAGATTCTTGATACGTGTATGCAGTTTTGAAAGTTTAAGCCGCGCCTTGAGGCTATTTTTGCTTCTTTTCACCTTTTTAGAGAGTTGCCGGGATAAGTAGCGTAGACGAACAAGTCTCTTTTTCAGAAATCGGGGGTTTTCGACCTTTCTTTGGATGTTTTCCTTTGTAGCTGCACAGGTTGCAAAATGGCTTAAGCCAACATCGATACCTACGGCTCGATCTTCATTAATTGGCGCCGGTTGTGGATCGGGTATTTCCCACTCGCAAGAGAATGAGACATACCAATCCTCCCCTTCAAGCGTGACGGTGGTCTCTTTGATCTCCCCTTGAATATCTCGCGACTTGTGGAAATCCACCCAACCTATTTTAGGCAAAAAAACCTTGGATCCTTCAACTTTAACTCCCTGCGGATACCGAAAGCTCTCTCTCATTCCTTTTTTCTTAAATTTGGGAAATCCAGGCTTTTCGCCTTTTTTGATATTTCTAAAAAAGTTCCGAAAGGCTCTCTCTAGATCTTTAAGGCCCTGCTGGAGTACCTGGCTATGAATGTCTTGCATCCATGAAGTTTCTGGCTGCTCTTTGAGAAAAGTTAGTTCTTTGTTCTGATCAAAATAGGAAGGGCTCTGTCCGGTAGTTGTAAAAGCTGTGATTCTTTGATCTAATCCTCGGTTAAATACATAGCGCTTCGCTCCGGCAGATTGATAGCATTTTTCCCGGTCTATTGGCTTCGGTTTTAGCTTGAATTTGAAACCCCTATTGATTATCATGGTTCAAATATATATTTGGTCTCATGTTAAAGTCAACAGATTTAAGAAAAGGAAGAACGTGTGTTTTTGCACTGCATGTTCACTTGGTCTTCGTTACAAAGTATCGAAGACATGTATTCACTCGATCCATCCTTTCGGATTTAGGGAAAATCTTTCAAAGCGTATGCAGTGATTTTGGAGCAGTTTTAGTAGAGTTCGATGGAGAGAAAGATCATGTTCATTTGCTTGTGAACTACCCACCTAAAATAGCGGTAGCAAGACTGGTGAATTCGTTGAAAGGGGTTTCTTCAAGAATGATCAGGAAGAAGAATTATCCTTCCATTACGAAACACCTCTGGGGAAGCGCACTATGGTCGCCAAGCTATTTTTCCGGTTCTTGCGGAGGCGCACCAATTTCGATCATTAGACAGTATATTGAACAACAAAACACACCAACCTAGCAGAACGCCTTTCATCACGGCCCTGAAGGGCCGTGTTTTTCGGCATAATGGGATAAGCTTAATGGTACAATATATTGGACCTTTTTTGCAAACAAAAAATTTAGCTTATTGATTTTCAATCTATTGTGCTAATCCTTCGCAAGGCCATCAAGAGCAGATCCAAACGGGACAGGGGGACTTCGAGAGGACGGCCTCTGTCTCTGCATTCAGCTTGCCAAAGACGACGAGGTCATATTTTTTCTCAGAAAGCTCATCCAAAATCGCGTGGGAAAGCACCCGCGCACGCACCAAGCGCAACTCGAAAGGAACGCCGATCTCGCGGGCAACCGCTTCCGCTTGCTGCAGCACCGCATTTGCCAGCGCTACTCTGTGGGTCATCGCTCCGTCTAACGGCAGCGAGAAGGGAACCTCGAGCACATGGAGCGCCGTGATCTTCGCCTTATGAACCCGCGCCAACTCGCAGGCCAGCTGGAACGCCTCCCCTTTGCCCACATCCCGAGTGGAGACAAGAACATGCTTGATCGAGAGCGGCTTAAAATTAGGCACTTTGATTTTCTCAATGTCGAGACTGCCGGCGACCGCAAATTTCTGGTAGCGGCGGTAGGCGTAATACATGATCAATCCAAAACCCATCCATGCCAGTCCGAGATACCGGCCTTCAGGTTTTGTAATGACCACTAGCACCCAAACCCCTGCGGTCACAAGAACGCCGAGAAGCGCCGAGACAGGGATGTGCGCCTTTCCAAAGCGGAGGTTGAACGGAATCCGGAAGGGCCGTTTCATGTCGGGCTTCTTGATCCGCATCACGATGAGCGACATGTGGGCAGAGAAAAAAGCGAGCATGGCGCCGAAATTGTAAAGGTCGGCCAAAAACTCCAACTTGCCGCGGCTCGCCAAAACGACAAGCGACGCAAAAAGACAAAATACAAAGAGCGCGACATAGGGAGTGCGCCGCTTGGAATGGAGTTTATAAAACATCTTCGGAAGCTGATAATATTCCCCCATATTGAAAGCCAGACGAGAAGCGCCCATCACCCCGGCGTTGGCCGCGACAAAGAGGAGGATCGCCGCAAGCAGTCCCACCCAAGGGCCTAAGATGCTGCCCCCAAACGGGAGGGCCGCCACAATCCCCGCTACCGGATCTTGGAGATAGGTCGTGCTTAGGACTTGAGGCGTCATCGCGGAAAGGGCGACGATCGACAAACCAAGATACATGAACACGAGAACAAACATCGTAATGATAATCGCCCTCGGCACATTCTTCGCCGGCTTCTTTGCCTCAGCGGCAAGCTGCGCGATCGACTCAATCCCCGTATAGGCGACCATCGCCATCGCGAGGCCCTTAAAAAACTCCGGCAAGCTGGGAGCGTTGAACCGCATTTCGTGAATAATTTCTGAGAGGTTAAAGAGCCAGCCGGCCCCAATAAAAATGATCACCAGCTGGGTCAAAAGAGTAAAGCCCACCAACGCAAAACTAATCCGCGTCGATTGCTTGGCTCCCCACAGGTTCAGAAAAAAGAGGATCGCGATCAGTCCCACCGTAAAACCGATCTGGATGCTCACCTGCTTGAGCTCAGGAATAAAATAGGAAAGATAAGGCGCGACCGCGAACGCCGAAATCGCGATCGTCACAATATAGTCTAAAAGAAGTCCCCAGCCCGCGATGAATGAGATCAGATCGTTGAAAGCGTGGCGGCTAAAGCTCGCCGAGCCTCCTGATTCATGGAACATCGCAGACATTTCAGCATAGGTGAGCGCTGTGCAGATAAAGACTAGGCCCGCCAAGGCGAGGGCGATCGGCGTCGCGCCAAGGGCAAATAAAGCCGTAATTCCAAGGGCGTAGTAGATGGAGGAGCCCAAGTCGCCATAGCCAATGGCAAAAAGGTCGGAGAGGCCTAGCACTCTTTTCATCGACCCGCGATCTAATTGTGATATCTTCATTCTTCTGGGTATAAAGAGTTAAAATATTTAATACAAGATCGCAACGCACATCGGGAACTAGTTCAAGACCATCTCTGCTTCCATTCTTCAACCTCTATCGGCCTCAATCCATAACGAGAAATGTTCCCTTCGTGCAAATTCATTAACTCTGTTTCGACAATCTCAATAAATTTCATCTCATCGGCCGGTGGGATCCCTCTTGCTTGTTCTCGGATAAAAAAGGTTGCCGACTTTTTATCCAATTTCTTCCGCACGACCAGTGCAACCGTTTCTTTTCTGAACGTTCTATAGCGCATACGAAATGGATCCGGTTCTCCTAGAGTTTGCCTGGCAGTAGAGTAGCGAAGGCAAGAACGTTCGTAGGCCCAGGCGAAAACTTCAGCTAATAGTTCAATCTGATTTAACTCGTATACACCCAAAAGACCATTGATGTAGCTTTGCTCAGGGACATCAACGAAGGACAAAGGACAAAAATTTTCCCGCATTAAGGGCAAATTGGCCGCAAGGCGGGACACTCTTTTATTGACATCTTCAAATGGCTGCAAGTAGGGTAACTGCACCATGAGAAAAAATGCCTGTTCAAACGGATCTTTGATCTCGCTTGCCGTATCGATGATCTGTTGAAAACATTCACTGATCAGTTGAGGCACAGCGAGAGGCCGGTACACGGAGCCGGCAATCCCTACCGCTATCTGGCGAAGAGATCCACACGACTGGTCAGGGAGAAGATCATCAGCCAAAAGCGCATGAATATTCAAAATCGAATAACGATTAATCCCGGTATTTACCGCTGATTCCACCATAAATTCAATGGCTGCTTTATGATTTAAAAGCATTTGAGTTTCCCGCCTGTCTTTACCTTCTGCTGCTTCTCCCAATTCAAGCAACCGTTCGGTTTCCAAAAGAGAATACGTGTTCCCCTCCAATCGACTCGAGTTCCAGGACAAATCAATCAGCAGCCGGCTATAAATTTGCCTTGCATAGGTGCCTGCCGGGCGATCTCCATCTGTTTTGCCTAGTTCGAACAATCTTTTTTTCACAGAATCTGAAAGATATTGAGTCTCATTGGGCCGATATCGATCGAGAAATTCTCTTGAATAACCCACATAGATTCTCTCTTGAATGGGCCGGCTTACGGCAGACTGAATAGATGCAGCAATGGTTGATAGGGGAATATAATTTTTTGATGGTTTAGGTACCGCTGTTGGAACATGTGAGGGCAGGCGAAACCTGCGTCCCTTAGTTCGCCCTTCTGCGACCAAACGCCCACTTTTTACTAGAGAGGCCAATCGATACTGCAATGTCCGACGGGGCGGGGGCGGATCAAAGCCTAGAAGTATTTCCTCCACCGAGGCGCCACCCGGGAACCTGCCTAAAATTTCCAAAATCAGATCTATCTGAACGGACCGCTTCCCCATGAATACCTTCTCCTAATATCCTGCAGATATAACCTATTGCGCAACTTTTACGCAACTTTTACGCAACTTTTTTGCGCAAATGTTGCGCAATAGATGTTAATACGTCTTTATTTCGTACCCATTTCAAAAATTCTCTATACACAACCCCTAAAAATCTCTCTTTTTCTGCAACCAACAGGTGAAAAAAAATCTAAATTCCTGTACGCTTTGTGTTCTTTTAACTAATGGAGGGTAAAAACAGAATGAAAAATGCAGGACGCTTTCGCTGGGTTATTATTGGACTGATCGCCTTTATAACAATCATCAATTACATTGACCGGAGCGCCATTAGTTACGCCATTTCTCCTATAGAAGCCGCGTTCCACATGACCAACTCGGAGTTTGGGGTCATTGGAGCTGCATTTAGCTTAGGATACCTCCCCATGACCTTCCTCGGAGGCATTTTAATCGATCTCTACGGCGTCAAGCGCGTGTGGCTGATTTCTGCTCTTCTTTGGTCTGTAGCCACTTTATTTTTAGGATTCAGCAACGGATTTTGGTGGTTTTTCAGCTTCCGCGTCCTGCTCGGCATGAGCGAAGGTCCCCACTTCCCCGCTGTTGTCCGCGCCACGACCGACTGGCTCCCTTTAAAAGAGCGTGCTAAAGCCCTCTCGTTCAGCCTCTCCGGATCCACCCTCGCCTCTCTAATCGGCGCCCCCCTCGTCACCCTCCTCATCGCCTCCTTCGGATGGAGAGTGATGTTCTTCGTTCTCGGCGGCATCGGGATCCTCTGGGCAATCGCCGCCAAGTTCCTCTTTTCTAACCGTCCTGAAGAGTCCAAGCACATTTCCCAAGGGGAACTAAAACTCATCCAAGCAACGGCCCCCAAGGAGCTGCCCAAATTGAAAAACATTCCTTGGAAATTTTTATTTACCAACCCTGCCCTTCTCATCAACCATATCACCTTCTTCACGATGGGCTATACGATCTTCTTTGCCCTCACCTGGCTCCCCGGATTCCTCCAGCAAACCTATGGCGTCTCTTTAAAGTCCGCCGGCTTCCTCGTCATGATCCCATGGCTCTTTAGCTTCGTCATGATGATCAGCTCCGGCTACCTCTCCGACTGGCTCTGGAAAAAAACCCAAAGCGCAAGAGTCGCCCGTTCCAACGTCATGTGGGTCAGCCAGCTCCTCTCGGTCCTCAGCTTCCTCCCGATCGCGCTTGTCCATGACCTCACCTTGACCATCGCGTTCCTCTCCCTTGGCCTCGGGTTCACCTTTGTTCTCTATAATACCCTTTTTGCCCTCAACGCCGACCTCGGCAAGCAGCACCTCGGGACCGCCCAAGGAATCGGCAGCGGCGCCTTCGCCTTAGCCGGCATCATCTCTCCCGTTCTCACCGGCTATCTCTCCGACCTCAGCGGCAACTTCAATACCGCCATCTTCTGCCTCCTCGGGTTCTCGATGGTATCCGTATTCTTGATCCTCTTCTTCCAACACCCCGACAAGTATCTGCAGCCGCACTTCGCCGGAGAAAAAGCCCGGGAGACTGCATGACCGCCCCGATCAGTCCCGCAGCAGCCGTACCCGTTGTCCTCCTAGTGGAACCCTCGCTCCTCGAGCAGCTGGTCCAAAAAATCTCTAACATGCTCCAAGCGCTCTTCACCGCCTTGGCCTGCCTGTTGCAGCCCCTGTGCTGCCAAGCCGCGCCCACCTCCGCCCCTCTCGCTGCGCCCTCCGCTTTTGCAACCCAAGACCTCACCTCTTTCTACTCCGGACAAACCCGCAATGCCTCGGGCGTCACTCTAGATGAAATCCTCTCTTGGGACGATAGCCGTTTAGAGGCCATGCATGATTTTATCCAATGGCTCTTCCCGCTGCGGACACGCAGCCAGTTCAACCCTACTGCCCCCGTCCTCGATGAACCGACGAGAGTGATCATGGCGCAAGATCCCCTCATTCGGCAGAACATCCTACGCTCCTTGGATCGGATGCTGCAGTTTTATGGATTTGAACGCAGGCCAGACGGCTCCATCGCCCCCGCCCCGAACCATGCGGACCGGCGCGCCGAGTGGGCCACTCCCGGCAACCACAACTATCTGAGGATCACCCGGATCTTGACCAACCTCAATTTGATGAATTACAGCGTTGAGGCACGAGAATTTTTTGCTGCTCTAGATCCTATTCCCGAAATCGACGCAGGGACTAAGAGAATCTGGAGGAACGCAGCGTCCCCCGCACAATAAAAAAAGGCATCTAATGTCCGCGATTAACCCCCCAAGCAACAATCCAACACCAACCCCTGTACAGCAATCTCCTCAGCCCTCCGCTACTCTGGGAACCTTAGCAGCACAGGTTCATATGATAGCGTCAAGACAGCTCTTCCTGCTTGACCAATGGGATCGGCGAGACGCCCAATTGCAGCAAGAATTACAGCGAACACAAAATAGCTTGCTACAACGCAGAAACTGGGTGCAGCAGCAGACTCAAGAATTGCAAACGATGATCCAATCTTACCACCCTTCCCAAGTTAACGCCATGTCCTCTCTAAAAAACCTAGTGGAAGCAGGGATCCTTGCGCTAAAACAGCGGCAATATTCCCTAGCGATTTCTTTGTTTACAGATTGCCTTTCCACAGCGACAAAAGAAGCTCTTGTAGCTCGTTTACGTGTAGGTCGCGCAAATGCATTCTATCAGTTAAAGCAGTTTCCTAATGCTCTTGCTGACTGCAATTCCGTCATCTATTCCCCTTTGGCAACCAACAAGCTAGACGCCTTTCCCCTGCGGGGAAGGATCTACATCGCACTGAAAAACCCGCTTTCGGCGATCGAGGACCTCACCCATGCCATCCAACTCCTCGCAACAAATACGAGTGATCAAAGCCGGAGCTATGTATGTCGGGGATTGGCTCACATGCAAAACAAGAATTTTCCTGCTGCCCTTCGAGATTACAATATAGCTCTGGATCAGAACCAGAACCCTGAGATGAAACAGAAAAGCCTTCTCTTCCGTGGAAAGCTGCACCTCACCCTAGAAAACCTTTCAAGCGCTCGAGACGATCTGTCCCAGCTGAACTTCCAGTTCTTGGTCAATCAATGCCCTGTTTTTATCCCTGAGTCCACCTGGAGAGAATGGGTGCGCGACGCAGAGCTCTTCGTCAAGGAGCCCTCTCAAGCGACTGCCCCCAAGACGGAGAGGCCCGAAGAGAGCGCGACTCTCGCTTGTTTCACCGATGAGAAGCTCCTCGAGCTCTGCCGTGTCGTGCGAGGGGAGAGCCGAGCGGCAAGCAATTGCACCCATCTCGCTTCCGCTGTCTTGAAGTATCTCACAAAGGGAGAATGGCCGCAGTCGGCAGCCAACGAGGCTGAAAGCACTTTGCAAGACCATGCAGTCCTGCGGAGCTCTGTTCTCGTGGGGCAGGTCAGACGCATCCGACAAGCCGTAGCGGCCACGACGCTCCCTGAGGGAGAACTCTTCGACGCACTGGCTCCCCAAAGCTACGATGCCGATTATGCCGAACACAGTGACGGCGCGGTCGATGTAAGCCGGGGTCCCACGGTCAATTTAGACGAAAAAGAGATGGAACCTATATCCCTTGAAGATGCGAATGACCGGTTGAAGAAAGAAGCGCGCAGCGCCGGGGGCGTATCGGTCGGTCTGATCGATTTGCGCAGAGCAGGCGCCGCGTTCCAAAATGAACCGGGCCATCTCCTGGCTTATCACGCCACGCCTCAGCAGGTGCGCTACATCGACCCCCAATTCCTCAGCGGCGGAGTTGTCAATCGAGAGACCCCTCCTGTTTTTGAGAAGTTGGACACCCACTTCACCTTCGCGTCCCAAACGACTTCCTTGAGACGGGACGTATTTGGAGATACCATCTTCTACTTACCGCTGGCGATGAAAACGTCCAGAAAGCGCGCGGCAGTTGCTCCGTCCCAACCCACAGCACCCCAGAAGCAGGCCCGAAGGTAAATCTATGTCATCCCCCATCAAGCCAAGCTCACCCCTTCCCGCCAAAGCTACCGCCCCAACGGCCATCCCCGTCCCTGCGCCGCAGCAATCTTTGTTGGCCCAAGCTTCTCTCATGTCTTCACGCGTGACCCATGTTACCGAGAGACCAACCCTCGATCTTGCAAGACAAACCATTGCAAAGGGACAAAAAGCTCAAGAAGAAGGGCGCTATGAGGACGCCATCGCAAGCTACTGCAAACTCATCGACCTTAAAACAGGCAATACAAGTTGGGAGAAATCGGCCCTTAGAAACCGGATGTGGTGTCATGCAAAACTTAGCAAATGGACCGAGGTTGTTGCAGATTGCAACGGCATCCTCCGTCTGGAGGCCTCCTCTCCGAACGTTGACATTGTGGCAAAATACCGTAATGCCCGCGCCGAGGCCAACTGGTATCTAAAGAAATGGGACCTAGCGATTTTAGACAGCACTAAAGTCACCCAAATGATGGCCAATGAACCGTTCCCCGCTGGCAACTACATTGCCTTTGCCTATTGGATCCGCGGACTTGCCCTTGCAAGCCAAGAACATTGGGAACATGCCACCCTCGATTATACAAAAGTTCTGGAATTATCTCAGGAGGCGGCACCGGCTCCCCTTGTAGAACGGGCGCGCCTTTTTCGCGCTTTAGCGTACGCAAAGCATCATGAGGAGGAAAAAGCGCGCAAAGAGCTCGAATCTGTGGACTTCGAAAGCGCGGGAAAAAATGTTCACCCAGCATTCGACCCAACGCTTAGAGGCGCTCTCGCAGAAGCCCGAGCGCTCCTCGCACGCGACCGGACCAGTCCCTCTGCGCCGACAAGCTCAGCCGCTGCGCTGAGCCCCACTTCGCCCAGCAAAAAACGGCCGGCAGATGACGCATCGACTCAAGATACCAGCCGCCGCCGCACGGATGAGTCCGCGTCAAGCTGGCACCCATGAGCTCTCATTGAGTAAAGGTGCAATAATCTAAACGCGAAGACAAAGGAGGCGCAAAGTATTTCTTCCATAGGAAACATGAGATTTTTGCATAAGTTTTCAGACTAGTGTGAACCCCGGCCTTAAGGCCGGGGATTGTTACTGCGTCTTGGGAGGGGCTTCGTACCCCTCCCAAGTCGTCTTTTTGAATTCAACAGTTGCCTTCCAAAACCGAGGACGTTAGAATCTCTCCCTGAACAACCTGAGTTTGAGGCAATTTGTGTCATCTGCAATACAAGCTCTCCTACAGCCCATCGATCCCATCCACTGGGATTCTCCGCAAAATATCCAAGATGCTCTCGACCATTTAAACCCCGCACAACCCCCGTTAAGGGAAAATCCTCCGGACCTTTCGTGCAGGACACGATTCCCGTTAGCGGCCGACAATCCTACCACCTCAAAAGTCAAGGGCCTTAGCAAGCGGCTGCGGGACTGCGCCGAATTGGGCAAATGGACCGGAATGCATGCAAATGCGACCCTCCTCATCCAGATGGCGCCGTCACTGCCCACGGAAAATTTAGCGGAGCATCTCATCGATCGCGCGGTAGCTAGCACGCAGCTAAGAGAAAGCGTCACCGCCATCGCTGACACCACCCACGTCATCAAGATGCGTCCGCCTCCCTCCGAGGCTGCAGTAGCCGCAGCCTACTGGGTCCGCGCGCAGGCGCACGAGCAGCAAAATCTCTGGGAGAGGGCAATCAGCGACTATACCCATTTCCTCGAGAGATGCGCAGACAGCGACCTGATCCTATTTGCACGAGGCAGCCTCTACCGAGGAATCGCCTATGAAAAAACAGGAAACAGGAAACACGCTCTCCAAGATCTCCAGACCTGGATCTTCCCGCTGGCAGCAACCTGCCTTCATCCTCGTTTTAAAAACGAGGTCCAGAGCAAAATTGCGCAGGCCCATCAAATCCTCAGCCGCGAGAAAGGCTTAAGAGCAGAAGCTTTCCTTGAAAAAGGGAATCGGGCTTTTGATGAAGGACTGTATGGGAATGCTAGCGTATGCTACACCGATGCGATCGATTGCGCGCACGCAACGCAAAGTCACCTTCTAAGAGCTTATGCAGAGGATGCGGATGATTTCGCATTATTTGCAAGCAAACTCGATCCCAAAGATAGAGACACAGTACAACTCGCCCTCCTCAACCGCGGGTCGGCAAAAATGGCGCAGAGCCTTTGGCCCGAGGCGTTCGACGACTTCACCTTGTTCCTCAAAATAGATTCCTTCCTCAAAGCACCGGACAAAGAGCTACTGAAAAATGTTCTTCTCCAGCGTGTCCGGTCGTCCATGCATCTTGGGCGCTGGGGCCATGTGGTCGTCGATATTACCCAACTCATCGATCTGAAATTATCCACAACAGCAGCGGAACTGGCAAGGCTCCACATCGAAAGCGGGAGGGCCTATGAAAAGCTAGAATTCTGGCCCAACGCGATCACCGAGTATAGCGAGGCCCTGGAAAACTGTCAGGAAAACCTGCCCCTTTCGACTCAGGCCTACTTATATCGCGGGATCGCAAAGAGCCGCACAGGAAATATTTTGGGGGCCTTAGAAGATTTACAACAGGTGGATTTCCTAAGGGCAGAAGAGTATGCTCCTCCTTTATTCCTAGAGGAGATACGTCTCAAAATCGCAGAAGCACAGCATACGATAATGTATTAACAAAAGGAGACATCCTCATGACAACAGGCGTTAATTCAAGCACGACTCTCGCATCCTTACAAGCACCTCACCAAGAACCGACGGGACCCCAACAAACTCAGGATGTGTCTGAAGCGGCGCAAGCGCCAAATCCCATCCAGAACATCATCAACGCCGTGCAGTGCTTTGCGCACGGGACTCAAGCCACCATAGCAAAAGAATATGAGCAGGCCATTTCGTTCTACACGACGACAATACGCGACGGCGCAGGTAACTTTGAGTTGATGGCAGCAGTCCATCTCAGACGTGGTGTCGCCTATGATAAACTTAACGACCATGAAAGAGCCATTCAGGACTATACGCGTGCAATCGAATTCCATCCTGGGGATCCACGCTTTTTGGCCTGCGCTCTCCTGAGTCGTGCGTTAGCATTCACTAATCAAGGGAACAGAGACGCAGCGTTTTTAGATTATGACCGCGTGGCTAGCCTCAATCTGACCGACCCAGTTCTTTTGGTTGGGTTGTCTCTCAATCGCGGCTCTACCTATGTATGTCTAGAGAATTGGGCCGAAGCGATAGAAGAATATACTTCTGCCATCGACATGAATCCTCCATCCCCAATCTATCTCGCAAAAGCCCATGTCCTTCGCGGCTTAGCAAGAGAAAAAATGGAGGAGTGGGAACAGGCCCACGCAGATTATGCTCGTGCCATCGAAATTTATCCACCTGACGGGCCACTTTTGAGCCGAGCGTTTCTCTGCCAGGCGTATGCTTGCGAAAGGCAAGGAGAGAGAGAGAGAGCCATCGATAGCGGCCAGCAGGTGGACTTTGCCGTTGTGAAAGAAGATATTTTACCCTATTGGGAAGCTACTTTCGATGATAAAATCGACATTGTTCAAGCTATTCTACCCGATGAGGACCCGTCCGAATAGAAGGCGGCGGGGCGCTTACAGCGCCTTCCGCTCCTGAATTTATAGCCCGCCTTGACCCGGCCCTAAAGGGCCAGGATTGCGGCGAGCGCACCGTTCAACAAACATCCGCGGCGCAGCGGAACCCGTAGGTGCCGTTCATGGTGCCGGGGTTGTTGCGGTGCCGGTGGGCGCAGCGCAGATCCTCTTTGAGGCTCTTCCAGCAGCCGCCGCGTAAGACCCGGTAGACACCCTGGAGCGGCCCCTTGGGACTGTTGGGCTCTTGGACAGAGGCGCTATAATAGTGATACCCGTACCAATCTTGGCACCACTCGTAGACATTGCCGGCCATGTCAAAGAGGCCGTAGGCATTGGGAGGATAACTCATCACCGCGGTGGTGTCTGAGCTGAAGAAATTGGCTTGGGAGCGTTCGATGTTGTTGCCGGCAGGATAGAGGATCTCTTCTGGGCCGCCGCAGGCGGCGATCTCCCACTCGGCCTCTGTGGGAAGCCGCTTGCCCACCCATTTTGCATAGGCGATCGCTCCATACCAGGTGACGCCGACGACCGGATGCTTCGCATAGCCCGATTCGATGTTGAGCTTGCCGCCGCTCCGTTTGATGCGCGACTCGCGGAGGCGGATGATGTCGTTGTTGTTGCCGTCTTTCTCGCCTCCCATGGCCTCTAAAAAGCGGACAAACTGCTCGTTGGTCACCGGATGGACATCGATGGCAAAGCTGGACAAGTTCACGGCGTGGCGCGGCATCTCATCCCTGCCGCCGTTGTTGCTGCCGCGGTAGAACGTGCCGCCGTTGATGACAATCATCTCGGTGAGGACCGGCTCCACGTCGATGTTTTCTACAGGCTCTGCTTGGTACCTGCCGACAACTTTCTCTTGCTGAAAGATCGCGCCGGGATCTTGCTCATACTCGGGGCGGACAATTTCTTGGGGCTTTAGGATCGGCCTGCGGGCAGAGGATTGCGCGGCGCCTTGGAGCTCCTCCATCACATTTTTTAGACTGTCGGCCCGCTTCTCGGGATCGGCTTGGAGGCAGCGGTAGAGCAGCATGTCCCAATTGAGCTTGAAATCGGAGCGCTTTTTCGAGGGCATCTCGAAGAACCCTTCGGGATACTCTTGGAAGATGAGGTAGTAGATGAGGACGCCGAACGCATAGATGTCAGCCTTTGCATCGATCACCTTCTGGGAAGCGATCGACTTTTGCTCGGGGGCCAAGAACGCGTAATTCTGATAGAACGAGAGCTGCAGCTTGGTGAACTTGGACATGTCGAGGGGGCCGGGCGTGTAGCGGTCGTCGAGTTTGAGCGCGAGAAGTTCCGTGATGGCTTTGAAACTGCGGCTTAAAATCGCGCCGCTGCCGATCACGCGGGAGAGTCCGAAATCAGACAAAGTGACATGGAGGCCGTTTTTTCCCTGCCCGATCAAGATGTTGTTAAGCTTGAGGCCTCGGTGGGCGATCGGATGGGCGTGATCGAGGGCTGAGGCGACCTGTGCGGCAATCTGGAGGATCTCCTCTTCAGACAGCCCCCCTTCTTTATTGCTCAAGTATTGGGCAAGGTTGGTCGTCTCCCCCACAGTGTCCACAATGCAATCGTTGACGATAAAATAGACGCCTTCGGCAAACGAGACCTGGTGCACCTTCACGATGTGAGGATGGTCGATCGTCGCAAGCATGGCGACCTCTTTTTCAAAGCGCTGTAAAAAACCTCGGTCTGCAGAGAGCTCTTCCGGCAGCACTTTGATGGCAAAGGGCTTCTTTAAAAACCGGTGCTCCGCCAGATAGACTGACCCAAGCGAGCCCTGTCCGATCTGTTTGATGACTGCATAATCCCCGATGGTTTTTTTGCTCATATCACTCCGAAGAATTTGGCTAGGTAATAGGCAAGAACCAAAACAACGGCCGCAACCGACGCCCACAGAAGGTTGGGCAGCCACTTGACGCCTCCTCCCGAGGTACCGCGCACTTCCAGCGTCCCGATCCCGTAGGAAAATTCATGCTTTTCCGCTGGCATTTTGAACGCGGCGGCATGTTCTTGGACAACCTTATCGGCATCCATCCCTAAAAACACGGCATATTGTTTCATAAATCCTTGGGCATAAACGCCCGAGATAAAATCTTGGACCCTCCCCTCTTCGATCGCTTCCAAGTAGCTAGACCGGATCGACGTCGCATTTTCCACTTCTTTCAAGGAAAGGTGCATCTCTTTGCGCCGTTCTTTGAACATGGCGCCCAATTCTTTAATCTCTTCATGCATAATCTGCCTCCAAAAACAAACACTCCCAGCTCTCAACTTGACGGACAATAGACGCTCAAATCGTTTGCAGCAAGCATCACGTTATCAATTTTGCGAATATGCGTCCACCCCACAAATCAAACCTCCTAAATTGCTGGAGCATCTATCACTAATTCTTGCAGGTAGTCTGTAATCAGATACAAGGGCCAACTCACTCCTCGGGCCACTCCCAAAACTCCCACTACAAAGTGAGACTACTTAGGCTCATAGAATTTGTCCCTTGTTTTTTTTCGCATCGCATGAGACTATAAGCCCATGAAGGCCTGTTTTGTCACTCAAATCGATCTGAAGCTCGCAGATAAACTGCGCGGCGATCTTGTGAGCCAAGGCTTCGAACTTTCCAAGCCCCCTTATACCCTGTTCGCCGCCAAAAAGAACGGAGTCTCCTGCACCCTCTACACATCGGGCAAGCTCACGGTCCAAGGGAAGGGAAAAGAAGAATTCATCCAATTTTATCTAGAGCCGGAAATCTTAGGCGACCTCTCCTACAGCTACCCCGAAGCGGGCGCCGATTTAACTCCCCATATCGGCGGCGACGAGGCCGGCAAAGGCGATTTTTTTGGGCCGCTCTGCATCGCCGCTGTCTATAGCAACGACATCCCCGCCCTCATCAAACTGGGCGCTCAGGACAGCAAGAAGATGGGTGATAAGAATATCCATACCCTCGCCAAGAAAATTCGAGCCGCCTGTCCCCACGCGATCGTCCGCATCTCCCCACAGAAATACAATGAACTCTACGAGAAGTTCCACAACCTCAACCACCTCCTCGCTTGGGCCCATGCAACAGCGATCGCCGAACTCGTCGCCAAAACCGGATGCGATCAGGTGCTCATCGATCAATTTGCCAATGAATCCCTCGTCAAAAACGCCCTGAAACAAAAACAGGTTGCCGTGAAGTTGACCCAGCGGCCTCGCGCCGAGGAAGACCCCGTCGTCGCCGCCGCTTCCATCCTCGCGCGGGATGCCTTCGTCGAGGGGATCGATGCCTTAGGAAAAGCGCTCGACTTTACGCTGCCCAAAGGCGCCTCGCACCTTGTGATCCAAGCGGGGCGGGCTCTGGTCTCCAAACATGGGGAAGAGATCTTAAAGACCGTTGCAAAACTGCACTTCAAAACTAAAGACTTGATTTTGCGTTCTCTTTAAGGTATTCCTGTATAAAAAAGGAGTTCTTTGTGCGTTATCTGCTGCCTCTGCTCTCTCTTCCAGGATATTTAGCGGCCCACTCCATTGCGGCAACCGATTTTATGTGGATCCACGATGGGCACCATGTCGACCTCGATGTCGAAGCGCGCCATGTTTTTCCGGCAGACTTTGAGACAGATAAGTACAAGCAGCTCCATTACGACGACGGCTATGCGGCCCTCTATTTAGCCCACAACCTCTGCAACCCGTGCCATTCCCTAGCCTATGAGGTGGGCTACTCGTTCTTCCGCCTCGGCTGGAAAGAAAATCCCAGGTTTTCGGAGCAAGACTTCAACTTCGCCACCGCTTCCATTTCCTATATCTCGACGGGCCTGGACGATTGGCGCTGGGTGCTGCGCGCCGGCGTCTCGGTCGATTCCGATGATTTTGACTTCGGCCAGACAGCCCTCTATTATGGCCTCGCCTGGGGACGCTACCAAATTTCCGACTGCGCGGGCGCCCACGTCGGAGCGTTTGGGTATGCCGGGGTCGAAAACAACTACTTCCTTCCCGTCCTCGGCCTCGATTGGACCTTTTGCGATAAGTGGACAATCAATGCGATCTTTCCCTTGAAAGCCGATATCGAATATGCCTTCAACGACACTTTCGATATTGCCTTAAACTTCCGCACCTTCGGCGGGCCCTATAAAAGCCCTAAAAGAGTCCCGGGCGGACATGGTAGGTATCACGATGCGATCTTCTCAGTCTATTCCTCCGGCCTGGAACTGGACCTAAACTACCATTGCGGAACATGGTTCACCGCGGAAATCGGCGGCGGTTGGAACTTTGGGGGATGGGTCAATATTAAGGACCATGAGAATCGGCATGGGAAATATTATAAGTTTGACGGCGCGCCTTATGTCGAGGCGAGTGTAAGCATCAGCTTTTGAACTTCTCTCCTTAGGGAGGAAGATGGGAAAGAGGGAACGGACCACGGGCAAGGAGGGAAAAGAGAAATCGATCCCCTGCTTACACAGGAGATCGATCCGACGAAAGAATAGGTAAATTATTTCGAACCGAGGGTGAAAGAATTGACGAAGGCGTTGTAGGGACTCTCGTCGTACGCCTGCACTTCGCACTCCATCGCCATGAGATAGAGGCTGTTCTTCACCATCATCGCGCGCCCTTTGAAGTACATGCTGCCGGTGCGGATAAAGAAATCTAAAGCTTCATGCCCGTTGACCAAGGTCAGATCGGCAAAGATCAGCTGGTTGCCCGGATTGTTGCGCAAAATCCCGTTCAGGAAACTCTCCAAACTCATTTGAGCATAAGTCTCATCTACAAAATCCGGATATTGGGCGATGAGCAGCATGAACACCGTCTGCTTGTCCATCGAAGAGATATAGGCATCATACTTAAGCTCGTAACCTTCTTCAGGAACACTCATCTTTTCGGTAAAGTGTTCAGGTTTTGCAGGAAATTTCATGGTGCATTTCCCGGGCACTGAATAAAATTCCTTCCACCCATTTTCCACTTTCACGGTGTTGTGATTGTGTTTTTTGTCAGATGTCGCAATGAGCGGACTGACAAGGATGAGCAATAATGCGGTCGACGCTAAGGCAGCCCCCTTGATCAGATCAAATGTTCCCTTTTCCATACTACTCTCCCCTTTTTATTGAATGATTATTGAGTCATCCCGTGCATGCTCCCAATGAGCAGCGCCAACACCCAAGAAGCGATAAATACGATCACGAACGGCATGAGCATGTTTAACAACGCCTTCCACACCGAAAATTTCTGGACCTCTGAAACGGTGTTCAGTAAAAGGACGAACGTCCATACAGCAAGTACTAGCTGCGCCAAGAAAATCACAGCGACAAGCCCCATCTGCGCTCCCGCCAAGTCCATCTGTGCAAATGCCTGGGTAAACAACATCGATCCAAAGAGCAGGCTTAAAATGACCCAGAACACAATATTCACAATATTGGGAACATTTGACCAGGATACTGCAGCGCGCAAGCTCAAATAATCGCCTTTTCCCCCAATCCACCGCCCGGTCCATAAGAGCAACCCTGCAAAAATCGATAAGAACAGCCACCCAATGAAAGGGGCGAGGACCGCCGCGACAATCCCAATGCCTACCATCGGATAAACTTCGCCCATAGACAAGTTTTGTGCCATATGAAGCAGGATAGGAAATGCATAGATCCAAGAAAGAAGCCAAAAATGCATTTTCGGGTTAACCCGCACAATCTCTTGGATTGTTTTGCGCGGGGCTGTCCAGATTGCTGTCCAAGGATTACTTTTTAATTCCGCCATATATTTCTCCGCAAAATAGGAGCCGGCCGTTGCTTAAAGAGTAGAATAACTTTATTCACTCCAAGCAACTCTCTTAGTTTTATGTTATAATTAATAGTTTAATCTTGCAAGAAAATAATTATGAATTAATTACATTCTTCTATGGAAAATAATAGATAGTTAGAAATAAAAAAGAAGCTTAAAGGACCTTTAAGCTTCTTCTAGCAATTGTGAAAATTACTGTTTAACGGGAGCGTCTAAAGTTGCTTCAGCTTCATCTTCCATGACGATGAGTTCTGCTTCTTCTTCAGAAACTTGTTGTTGAGCTGGCTGTTCAGCGGGGTGGACAGCAACTGCTTTCTTTTGTGTTGCAGCAGGTGTTTCTACCACTTTTGAACCGGCATGAGCCACAGTTGATAGCACAAATGCGCTGAGAACCATAAGATATTTCATAGTAAACCTCTTGTTTTTTTGCTATAGTCTAGCTCATCACACTATGGCAGAAAGTCGAATAAAATCAAAAAGGAATCTTCTCGAGGAAAAATAGCACCGCTGCCGCTTAATACAACAATTTACAATTAATATCTTTTACAACTTAATTATGTTGAAATAATAATCTGTTTGTAATATAAATAAGTTAACGAGGAGTTTAACTATGCCGCGCAAAGAACTGCACCACTTTGATCCTATGAAACCCGGTAAAAAAACCGTAAAACAAGAGCTCGCCGACCTCGAACACCGCATCAGTTTGGAGTTTGGCCGGTTCCTCGTCCTCATGGATGAGGGCTCTCCCGCCGACGCCGCCCTGGCGAAACAGACGGCCAAGAGCGGACTGTTGAAGTATGGTCCGGACATGCAGCGGCTTGCAAATCAGCTCGGCGGCAAAATCCCCGAGTACGTCCAAGAGTTTTTAGAGAGCTTAGATGTGATCCTGCATACCCAAACAATGACCATCGACCCGGCAAAGATCACCGCCTGCTTTAAAAAAGCGCGCGACTTAGAGCACGCCATCAAAAAAGCTGCCTGATCTATAGTAAATTTTGCCTGAGATAGTCTTGCACCCAAGGGTGCTTAAACTGATAGCCTGTCTCCAGCAAGCGCTCCGGGACCACGCGGGCGCTGGCAAGGAGCATTTCGTCTGCCATTTCACCCAGTACAAGCCTCAAAAGTGGGGCCGGTAACGCAACAAACGCCGGCCGATGGAGCCGCCTCGCGAGAGCTTGTGCAAACTCCGCCTGCCGCACTGCATGGGGAGCGACCACATTGACAGGCCCCGACAGGCCCGGGGCGGCCAGCACATGATCGATCGCGCCGATGACATCTTCTAGGGCCACCCAGCTAAAAAACTGCCTGCCGCTTCCTAACTTCCCACCCAAGCCCCAGCGGAAAGCGGGAATCATTTTTCGCAAGACGCCTCCGGAAGGGTCCAACACCGGGCCAAACCGCGTATGCACCACCCGCGCAAGCGGCCTAAGAACGTCCGCCGCCGCCTCCCACTCTGCGCAAAGATCTGCTAGGAAGCCCTTCCCCTTCGAGCTCTTTTCGGTGAGTACCTCGTCTCCCCTATCTCCATAAAAACCGACGGCGGATGCAGTAATGACGATCTTTGGAGGGTAGGTGAGATGGAGCAAAATCTGAGCCAAGGCGGCCGTGTCCCCGCTGCGGCTCCGGACCAGCCGCTCTTTTTTGTCTTGCGTCCACCTCGACGCGATGTTCTCGCCTGCCAGATGGACCACAGCATCAAAACCCTCGAAGTCAACGCTCCCGAGCTCAGGGTGGGCAGGATCC
>JABDEH010000017.1 GCA_013287215.1 Chlamydiota bacterium | reverse complement strand
ATGAAAGCCGCGCAGCTTGGCATATTTTTCGCCGATGTCGAGGACTCGATACCCATGGCCGAACACCTCATGCTGCGTCACCATCGCGGTATAGTTGATGGGGAGCCAGACGGTGACCATTTCCGTAAAACGGCCAATCCCCGCCGCCCAAGTTCTCCGCGGAGGGCATTCGGGATGCGTCCAAAGATCTTCGAGGCACATGAGCCCCTGCTGGACGCTGATAAGGTCTTCCGCTCCCATGGTGGGAGTCAGATAGGGGTCGATAATAAATAAATAATCTTCCTCAGCAAATGAGGATAACGAAATAATTAAAAATATTAAAGTAGCAAGCTTTCTCATGGAGGAAAATCATAGCAAAAGGAATAGAAATAATCACGAAGTTTTCTTTCGCTTTTTCTTGGTGAGGATGACGCTGACAAGATCTTCAAGATGATCAACCGCCTCTTCGAGCTGCTCTTGCTCCTTCAGCCCCTCGGCATCCGGCTGCTGATCTTCACTCTCTTTTTCTTTTTGGAGGGCGAGTAGCTCGGTCTCTATGCGGAACCGTTCGCTGCGCGCTTCATTGAGGGCCAAGGTTTTCTCGGCAAGCTGGTTTTTTAGCTGCTTGAGGTCCCCCAGCTCTTGGGGCGTTTTCGCCTGGGCGGCAAAGTGGGCAAGCTCAAAATTTTCTACTCTGACGGTATTGAGCTCTTCGAGCCTTTGATTTGCCACTCGAGAGGCATCCTCGAGGTCCAACTCCGTGTCCCAGATGATTTTTTCTTTACGGGCGAGTTCATCCTTGAGCGCGTTAAACTCTCCGACGAAACGTCTCGAGGCAAATTCGGCCTCCTCAAGCTTTTTTGCGAGGTCTTGTACTTTTTGCTCATGCGTGTCTTTCAAAGCACTGAGCTCTAAGAACAGGTCGCCCGTCTTTTTGGCGGCGGCGTCACGCTCCAATTCGATCTTTTCGAGCTTTTTCTGCTCTTGAAAGGAGCGCTGCACCTGGGCTTCTTTCAAATGATTGCTCTCTTTGATCAGCTCTTGTGTGCCCCGCTTCGCTTCCCGGAACCTATCCTCGGCCTCCTGGAGCTTCATGGCGTTTTCAAGAAGCGCCTGCTGCTCCTCGCGGCTAAAAGAGAGGCCCGCGATCCAAAAACTGCAGAGGCAGGAGGCGGCAAAAATCGCAAACCACACATCGGCTGTTTTGATCAGCAGCAGCGCAAGAGCTGCAAGAAGGAGCAAAAGACCGGGCAGCACGCGCTTGATCATGGACCGATCCCGTACTTGCTAAAGTACTCAATTCTTAACAAAGTGCACGAAGATCTAAAATGCAGCCCAACAGGCAGGATGAGAACATATTGTCCGACGATCGTATTGCTTTGAGACATCAAGTACCTCCATGTTATGCAGGTTCTCCTGCGAGAATGTGGAAAAGACGTGTCATGGTTAAAAAGCCCAGTTCAAAACGGTCCAGGCCAAAGTGCTCATTGGGAGCGTGGATGTTGTCGGTCGCAAGTCCCATGCCGATCAGCGCGACGTCGCCGCCGCAGACCTTGGCTAGGGCCGGAACGATCGGAATGGAGCCGCCGCATAGAGTAAATCGGCACGGCTTTCCAAAAATCTCTTCGTAAGCTTGTGCTGCCACCTGGACAATCCTCGCTTGGGGAGGACTCCTAAATGGAGGACCCCCATGATGGTACTGTACCTTAAGACCCATACCTTTGGCAAGATGGGTTTTAAAAAACTTTGAAACGCATTGGAAGAGATGGTCCGGTTCCTGGTCGGGGACAAGGCGGCATGAGATCTTAGCGACCGCTTTTGCCGGCAGGACTGTTTTAAATCCTTCTCCCGCATAGCCGCCGCTGATGCCGTTAATTTCCAAGGTGGGGCGGGCCCAATTCGATTCCATGAGGGAATAGCCCGGCTCGCCGGCAAAGGCAGTCACGCCAAACTCGGCAGCATATTTTTTTTGATCAAAGCCCCAATGAATCTTCGCTTTATCCGCGGGGCTCAGTTCTTGGACATGATCATAAAATCCGGGGATCGCCACCCGGCCTTTATCGTCCCAAAATTGCGCAAGAACATCGGCTAAGGCCCGGATCGGATTGAGCACAATCCCCCCGTGATCACCGGAATGGAGATCGACCGCTGCCGCCCGGCACTCCACTTCCATGGTCATGATCCCCCGCATCCCCAAACTAATACTGGGGACGCCCGGTTCGACAAGCCCTAGATCGACGATGAGCAAATGGTCTGCTTTGAGCGCCTCTTTTTTTTGGTCCAAGATCGCTGCCGTGCCCACACCGCCAGACTCTTCCTCTCCCTCGATGAAAAGCTTAATGTTGATGCCCATTTTTTTAGCGTGTTGGATGTAGGCGCCAATGGCCGTGATCGAATAGAAACATTGCCCCTTATTATCAAGAGCTCCACGCGCATAGACCTGGTTGTCCTTAACCACCGGCTTAAACGGGTCCGAATGCCACAGTTCCAGAGGATCGACAGGCTGGACATCATAGTGTTGATAGATCAGCACAGTAGGCCGATCTTTGCCCGCCCTCATACAGGAGGCGAAAACGCAAGGGTGCACCGAGGTTTCCCAGAGCTCTGCATCCATGCCCAGCTGTTTCAAGTAATCGACCAACCAAACTGCCGTACGCCGCACATCTTGTGTATAGTGGGGATCCGCGCTGATGCTCGGAAAGCTTAAAAATGTAAAAAAATCTTTTTGAATCTGCGCCGCATGCGCTAGATACCATTTTTTATAATCCATTCCTTCATCATAGCCGCCGGGGAGCCCCTTTTCAAGAAAAACCGAACCATTGACACCGCGCTCTCTATGGAGTAAAATGAACCCTAAAACTAGAGGCCGTCATGAGAATTGCAAAAAGAATCTTCCTCTTCCTAGCTATCAACGCGCTTGTCGTGATCACGATCTCGATCGTGCTTAACCTTTTTGACGTACGCCCCTTCTTGACTGCTCACGGGCTTGATTACCGCTCACTCATGATCTTTTGCCTCATCTGGGGCATGGGCGGCGCCCTAATCTCCCTTTCCCTCTCACGCATAATGGCCAAGAGGATGATGGGCGTCCATGTGATCGATCCTCATACCGACGACCCTGCCCTCGCCCGCCTGATTTCTACCGTCTATAAACTGGCCCAGGAGGCACGCCTGCCCGACATGCCGGAAGTAGGTATTTACGAATCGCCCGAAGTGAACGCGTTTGCGACCGGCCCCACCAAAAGACGGTCGCTTGTCGCTGTCTCCAGAGGCTTGCTTCAGAGAATGTCTCAAACAGAATTGGAAGGCGTTCTCGCCCATGAGATCACCCACATTTCCAACGGGGACATGGTCACCATGACACTTCTCCAGGGAGTCGTCAACGCTTTTGTGATGTTCCTCGCGCGCGTCCTCGCCCTCGCGCTCTCCGCCGGACGGGGCGGCAATAAAGCGCAGGCGTCCCGAGGCAGCTACATGCTCTGGGTGATCCTCTTTGAGGTCCTCTTCATGGTCCTAGGTTCGCTCGTCATCGCCGCCTATTCGCGCTGGAGAGAGTTCCGCGCCGATGCAGGCGGAGCCGAGCTGGCCGGAAAAAGGAACATGATCGCCGCCCTCCAGTCTCTCAAAGCGCTCCAAGAAAAGCGGGACCTAAACGCCGAGCAGCCCGCCTTCGATGCGATGAAAATTTCTTCATATCGCAGATCGCCACTCATGAAGCTCTTTTCCACCCATCCTCCCCTGGAAGAGCGGATCGCCCGCCTCGAGAATTAATACGAAAATTTAACGCAAAGACGCGAACATACTTTTACGCATAAGTTTTTCTTGCAGCGTTATATGGCTAACGACTTGGGGTGATTAAGACAGTTCAACGCAAAGGCGCAAAGGCGCAAAGACGCAATGAAGAAACTGATTGATTCGGATGTCTCTCTCTACTTTGCGTCTCCGCGTCTTTGCGCCTTTGCGTTGAATTGCCATACTCCTTCAACCTGAAAACGTAGCAAGAGAAACTTATGCATAAATATATGTTTTTGTTTTCTAAAACTCCTCCCTATACTAAAATATTTTGTCTAATAGGGAGGCTGCCATGTCATTATCGGGTATAAATTTCTCAGCACGCTCTTCTGATGAAATCGCTCTTGCCAAAGCGATCGAGGATGAAAAGTTTCCAAAAGCCGAGCAGCTTCTGGGCCGCCATGTGAAGTTCGTAGACCCCGGCGACCGCATCTTTTTTAAACTCTACCGCGAATTTAAGTTTCACTCGCTTCATTTTCTTTTTAAAAACAATCTATGCGGCTCTTTATCCCTGAACAAAAGGCAGGTCCTCTGGGTCGCCGGATGCGCGACAATGAGCCAAAGGATTGCTCAGCAGCTTCTTGGCCAAGGCTTAGATCCCGCTCTGCCGCCCCTCCTGTCCTCTGCCATCTTTTTTGAAAGAGGCGACCTTGTCGAAATATTGATGCGAAAAGGAGCGACACTGGACAGGCCTAATGATCCGCCCTACCTTGAGTGCAATAGCGGAGACATGGGCATTTGGCTCATCGGGCAATACGGAGCGGATCCGTTTGCCGCAAATCAAACGGGGGAAGTGCTCTGCCAAATTAAGGGTGCGCTGAACCAAGACTTCGTGCTTCTATGGCAAAGTAAAACTGAAGGAAAAGAATTTGAGACCGCGCTCTCCAAGAAATACATGGGAAGATTTAAGCATTTCCTCTGGACCGAAGAGGATTTTACTGCACTCGAAGACTACCGCAAGCAACGGCCTTGCAACCTCCTCGAATTGGCATTTCTATTGGGGAACTCCCCTCTCGTCAAAGAATTAAAAGCCCGCTACCCGGAACACATCGACAGATGGCTTAAAGATCTCACGGCGCAGTATTCGGAAAAGTCTTGCGCATCTTTGCGGGCTATCTTTGAGATCAGCTAAGGAGCGCAGCATGGTTGGTGAGGAGCTTCTCGACGCCCTCGAGGGCGACCATTTTGTCCTTCTCAATGACATGCACCTCGAACGGATGGATGATCTCGCATAGGTTTTTCAAACTTTCGCACTTGAGGACGATGAAGTCGACCTCGGCAAGGGAGGAGAGAAGGGACACGAATTCCTCATCGGGGTGGTTGTCTGAGAGGTAGATGATCAATTTTTTCTCTGCATCGCGGCAGGAGAGCTTGCGGATGCTGGTAAAGAGCGCGGTGGTCATACCGCCGGCGCTATCGAGGCCGAGGACGGAGTACCGCTTGCCGCGCAGGGCTTGTTGAAGGGCATAGAGATGCTCCTCATCAAAAACTTTATTGTCGACGTCGTATTCGAGCAGGCGCTCGGCCATATCGGAAAGATCGATGCGCGCGCAGCCGAGGCGCTCGATGGCGATCCCTGCGGCGATGTTGGCCAGTTGGGCGGCGTAGCGGATGTCGATGCCATTAGCGAGTGCGACGCTGATCATCGCAAGGACCGTATCTCCGGCGCCGGTCACATCTTTGACCTCTTTGGAGCGGACGGGGAAATCGAAGCGGTGGCCCGCGCGGTCAAAGAGCGCGATGCCCGCCTCCGAACGGGTGATGAGGAGCAGCTCCACATCGCAATTTTTTAAAATTGCAGCTGCGACAAAGTCTAAAGGAGCTTCCTGTGTCGCCTTCGCGGCGGCGTACACTTCAGTAATGTTGGGTTTAATGACCGTGGCGCCGCGATATTTTGCAAAGTCTTCCCCCTTCGGATCGACGATGACAGGAATGCCCCTCTCCTTGGCCATGTCGATTAGATTTTTGAGAAGGAACGGAGAGAGAAACCCTTTTGCGTAATCAGACACTGCCACGATCTGCACGTCTTCTAATAGGGCGGGTAGTTGTTCGATGACCTGCTGCTCTAAGTCGGTGGGAATCGGGACAACCGCCTCAAAATCGACGCGCAGGATCTGTTGGGCATCGGCAATCAACCGATTTTTCACCGGGGTTTTAAAATCTTTTTGTAAGAAGAGTGACTCAACATCGACACCTTCTTTATCGAGAGCTTTGATCAGCTCGGTGCCGGCCGGATCATAGCCGATCCGTCCTACTGCAGTCACCGTCGCACCTAAAGAAATGAGGTTGAGCACCACGTTGCCGGCTCCGCCGGGGCGGCTTTCTTCTTTTTGCACATGCAGAATGGAGACGGGGGCTTCGGGAGAGATCCGTTTGACTTTTCCCGTTGTGTAAGTATCGAGCATAAAATCGCCGATCACAAGGACATGCACAGGGTTAAATCGACTAAACATTCCAATGAGCTTTACCATGTCTCACCTTTCATCAAGTAGTTGCGAACATAATCGATGACCGCTTCTTCCAAAGTATACTGAAATAAATGTTCTTTGCCCTCTTTAAAAAGCTTTCTCATGTCGGCGCATGTGTAATTTTGGTACTGCGTCGCCAAAGCTTCCGGCATCTCAATATATTGAATATTGGGTGTTTTATTTAAAGCTTTAAAAAGGGCCTGCGCCACCCGGTTCCAAGGAACGGCCTCTCCCCTGCCCAAATTAAAAATCCCGGTTAGGCCGCTATTGAGAAAGTCGCAGGTGAGGCGTGCGGCATCTTTGACATAGATAAAGTCGCGCTTCTGCTGCCCATGGGCATATTTTTCTGGCTCAGAGGATTTGAAGAGACGCACCACCCCTTCTTCTCTTGCAATCGGAAACATTTTATAGATCATGGAGGCCATACGCCCCTTGTGATCTTCATTCGGGCCAAACACATTGAAATACTTGATGCCTGTGATCCGGTCGAGCACCCCTTGGCTCTTGGCCCATAGATCAAACAGGTGTTTGGAGTCTCCGTAAGGATTTAACGGCCTTAAGGCCTCTAACTGCTGATGATCATCAGAAAATCCAAGCGACCCGTCGCCGTAGGTGGCTGCAGACGAGGCATAAATAAACCGCTGGCCGTGCCGGAGGGCATATTCGGCTAAACGGATGCTAAAATGGGTATTATTTTCAAGCAGGTACGCTTGGTTCTGCTCAAGAGTGTCGGCGCAGGCGCCGAGGTGGATGATGGCGCCGATGTCGCCCTCTCTTCCCTCCAGATAGCCAAAGAGCTCCTCTTTGGGGATGAGATCGACCCATTGCTTTCCAAAAAGGTTGCGCTCTTTCACTCCGGGATCGGCCTCATCGACTAGAGCCAAGTTGGAATAGCCTTGATCATTGAGATGCCTGACGACGCCGGAACCAATAAAACCGGCCGCGCCGGTAATAACGATAAGCGGATCGTCGTCTGGATGGAACATTCTACTTCTCTTGTGCTGCTTCTACAACCACGTTGAGAGTATAAGAAGCAGGGATCCCTTCTTTGAGTTTTAAGGTCAAAGGGAAAATACCCGGTTCTTTGATCGGTTTTGGAAGCACGACATTGCGGCGTTCCAGAACAATGCCCTCTTTTTCGAAGAGTTGGACGATATCGACGGCTGCAACAGATCCGTACATGTGCCCTTCGGGATCGACCTTCACCACGATCGTGACACCCATGCCATTGATCCGCTCTGCGAGCTTTTCCGCTTCGCCGCGATCGATCACAGCCTGTTTCTCTCTCTCCTCTTTCAGCTTCGCTTGCATACGCAGGGTATGCTTATCGGCCACAACGGCCTTTTTTTGAGGAAGGAGAAAGTTGCGCGCATAGCCCGGCTTCGCTTTGACAACGTCGCCGCTGCGCCCCAGTACATCCACGTCTTCAATGAGTAAATATTGATTTGCCATAGTTTTTGATCTCCCGTTTTTATTCTTCTGAGACGAACGGCAATAGCGCCATGTGTCTAGCGTGTTTAATGGCTTTCGCGAGTTGTTTCTGATGGAAAAAGGAGACGCCGGTAATGCGCCTTGGCATGATCTTTCCCCGCTCTGTGATAAACTGGGAAAGCGTATCGATATCTTTATAATCGATATGTGTCATTCCGGAGGCCGTAAACGGGCACTGTTTTTTCTTCTTGGGGAACACTCCTTCAATCGGAGGTCTTTTGGTTGTAAATGTCATCTATGCCTCACGCATCTATTAAAGGTTTAAATTCAATTTTTTCCATCACAGCGTCCGTGCGCAGGGTGAGGAACCGGATCAAATCTTCATTCAAATGATATTCTTTCCAGAGATCGGCAATCGCAGACGTCGGGATCTGAAAATAGAGAATGTAGTAGTAGCCTTCTCTTTTTCCGTTGATCTCATACGCGAGCTTGCGTCTTCCTTGGTCGTGCAATTTAAGCACTTCGCCTTTTTTTTCTGAAATCCCTGAGGTGATCTTCTCAAAGGCTTTTGCCCGTGCGTCATCGCTTAACGTCGCACTGAGGATATACATCCCCTCATAAAGATGTCTTTTTTCTTGTCCCATGTTGTTTTATTCTCCTAAACTTGTATTAACCATTTTCATCGCTACGCCTATCCCCTCCCCGATCCACACATCGATGGCCTTTTCCGCCCGCTCGATCATGGAGGGCAGGACCGCCCGTTCTTCCTCAGTGAAAGAACCCACCACATAGTCGGCCAGGTCGCCGTGCGTGCGATCTCCAACTCCCACTCTGAGCCTTGGGTACTCCCGCGTCCCCAAGGCCTCTTCAATATTCAAAAGCCCTTTATGGCCCCCGGCGCTGCCGCCGCCGCGAAGACGCAAACTTCCCAAAGGAAGGGCGATCTCATCAGAGATGACCAAAATGTGCGCTAAGGGCACCTTAAAAAAGCCGGCGCACAAGTGCACAGAGCGCCCGCTGAGGTTCATATAGGTCATCGGCCGCAGCAGGATGACTTTTTTCCCGTGGAGAGATCCTTGGGCGAGCTCTCCCCTTAACTGCGGCTCCATCCGAAAGTTCCAATGACGGCCCCCCGCAAATGCCTCCACAATCTCAAAGCCTACATTATGACGGGTCATCTCATACGCTTTGCCGGGGTTGCCCAGTCCGACGATCAAGTAAAACGGGCTCTCCTCATCGTTTTGCAATGACAACGACAACCTCTTTCACATCAACGAGGGGTTTAACGCCCTTCGGCATGGAAATATCGGAAAGACGCTTCGTTTGTCTTACGCCCAGATCTTTCACATCCACCTCAAACATCGCAGGGATATCTTTTGGCAGGCACTCCACTTTGACGGAAGGGATCACTTGGCGTAAAAATCCTCCCAGTTTAATTCCGTTGCACTCCGCGACACCGATGCAGTGAATCGGGACTTTCACATTGACGGGAACTTTATCGGAAAGCTCTTCAAAATCAAGGTGGATCACCTGATACGTAGTAAGATCGTATTGGATATCCTTTACGATGGCCTTCCTGTCTTTGCCTTCAAAATGCAAGGTAAAGACGGTGGTGGGCAAATGGCCTTGTTTCATATTGCGCAGAGCCGTCCGAAATTCCTCTCCATTTACAATGATAGACTCGCCCGGACGCTCGGGAGCGTACAGGACCGCAGGAATATTGCCTTCGCGGCGCACCTGTTTGATCGCACCCTTTTTCATATCCGTGCGCTTGTTAGCAGTCAATTTCATGAGTTCTCCTTTAATCTAAAAACTTATCGTACTTAGTGGGCAGGGCAAAAGAGTGAGGAAATTGACTTTGCGCTCACGATCGAATCGATCGCTTTGGCAAAAAGAGGTGCAACAGAGACGATTTGTAATCGATGGCGATTTTCGCCATCTATCAACGGTACCGTATTACTGATCAACATCTTTTCAATCGCACTTTCCTCAAACGCTTGACCTAAAAGTAGTCCGTGGGTGACTGCCGCGCAAATGCGCTTGGCTCCTGCCTGTTTGCAGACCCATGAGGCTATTTTTAGTGTCCCACCAGTGGAACACATATCATCGACGAGCAGAACATCCCTGTCCTTCACATCCCCGATGAGGGCGTTCACTTCCACCTGGCTTGCATTCACTCGACGCTTATCGACAATGGCCAAATCCGCCTTTAATTCATCGGCGAAAGCCCTTGCCAGCTTAATGCTCCCGATATCGGGAGACACCACGACACAATTTTTGAGCCCCATCGCCTTCACCGCTTCCGCAAGAACAGGTCTCGCGTAGAGGTTGTCGACCGGGATGTCAAAAAAAACCTTGAATCTGCTCAGCATGCAAATCCATGGTCAGCACACGGGTCGCCCCTGCTTTCTCCAGCAAGTCGGCAACCAGCTTCGCTGTAATCGGCACTCTCCCCTTATCTTTCCGATCCTGCCGCGCATACCCAAAGTAGGGCATGACAGCGACGATCGAGCGGGCGGAGGCGCGCTTTAAAGCATCGATCATAATCAACAATTCCATGAGATAGAGATTGGGATGCCGTGCGATAGACTGCAGGACAAAAACATCCCGACCGCGGACGTTCTCTAAAATTTGAACGCCTATCTCGTTATCTGGAAAAGTTTCAATGAGAACATTTCCTAAAGTGATGCCTAGGCATTGAGCAATTTCCTGTGCCAGTTCGCGGTGCGAGGAGCCAGAAAAGAGCATCAATTTATTATCTTGCGGCATGCTACCTTTAGCGTTAAAAGCTTGGGGTGAAAGGATTCGAACCTCTGAATGGCGGTACCAAAAACCGCTGCCTTACCACTTGGCGACACCCCAGTGTCTCACTTTCAAACTATAAACAGGCATATTCTAGCGATCTTCCGAATTAATTGCGAATTAAAATATTTGCTATCGAGAAGAGAGGCTTGTAAAATTTTTTGAAAACGCTTGGAAGTGGCCACCATAGACATGTCGGGGACAAGCCACTACGTAGGCATGTCCCCCGCTTGCCCCCTTGAGCCTCACCTCGCTGCGCCAAAGCGCGTCCTCGGCGGGAGGCCGTACGCAGTACTAGCCTCCTCGCCCCACCCCGAAGGTGCGGGCTCGCCTGCGGTGCACTTTTGCTTTGCGATCTGAGGCCGCGGGCTGCTCGCGCGCTCACGTCCCGGTTCGTGCCAAAGGCACTTCACCTGCTCAGCTCTGCGAAGGTCCGCTGGACCTTCTCGTGTCTTCGCAGCCCACCCGGACTTCGTCCAAATGGGCGGGTCCCTTCTCGCGTCGGCTCGCAGGGCCAATTTTAAAACGTAAGCCAAGGTCTCCAAGGTTGAATTGTGTGAGCTAAATCTTTAAACGTGGCCCTGCGAGCCGACGCGAGAAGGGGCCCGCGCCGAAGGCGAAGGGAAATGAGCGCGGGAGCAGCCGATGGCCTCAGATCGCACAGCAAAATCGTAGCGCAGCCGAGCGCGGCCAGCGCTAAGGAGGGGCTGTGCTGCGCACGCCTCTCCGGCGAGCACACGATTTGGCACAGCGAGGTGAGGCTCAAGAGGGGCAAGCGGGGGCTGCGGATGCACGAGAAGGTCCGGCGGACCTTCGCAGTGTGGAGCCAAGTGAAGTGCCCTTGGGCACGAACCGGGCCCCGAAGGGGGGACGCGTAGCGCCTTGGCCCCGACATGTCTATGGAAGCCCTTCTCAGGAATTATTCAAAAATCTGATTATTCACTTTCAAAAGAACCTACTAAAGATCCGACTCAAATCTTGGAAGGTGAAGTAGATAAAGAAGATGATGAGGAGGACGACAAAGGGGACCACGAGTTTTTCCATGGTCTTCGCCTTGATCGGCCTGCCGGTCACTTTTTCAATGGCAGCAAATAAGATATGTCCGCCGTCGAGGACGGGGAGAGGCAGTAAGTTGAGCATCGCCAGATTTAAGCTGATGAGGCCCATCCAATAGAGAGCTTCCTTGACGCCGAGCGACCAGCCGTGCTGAATGATTTGCACGATGCCGACGGGACCGGCCATTCCCTTGGGGCTGACGTAACCGGTTACGAGCGCTTTTAAGGTGCGCGCAATCTGATCAAACACATCGGAAAAGAGGTGAAGGGGCGAGGGATTGTAGATGACAGCTTCATCCACCGCGGGAAAACCCAGTTTCAGTTTGTTGTCCTGATCTTGAAGCATCCGAAGGGCATATTCCTTTTCCTTCGGATCAGTAATTTTGTCGATCTGTTTGAGATTGGCCGAGAGCTGCTGGGCGCGCCAAGCTTTATCTTCTTTAGAAAGCGGCAGATCTCTTGAGGGCACCGGGACTACGGGTTTGAGGAGAACAAGATGATTTAAGGCTGTGATAGGCCGCTGAGTGCCGATGGTGCTTGCGATCCGATTGATGTCATCCATATGGATGCTGCTCTCAAACTGCGCGTCCGCGAGCTTCCAGGAGGAGGCGAGAGGCTCTTCATGCCTCTCCACGATAATTTGTACGCGGCGTTCTTGGATTTTTGAGAGAAGCTCAAAAGCGGAGAGGAGGGGAACACCGTCGACGGCAAGAATGCGGTCTCCTTTTGCCAGGGACTCTGTGTCGAGGGTTTCTTCCGAGCGCTCATTGATATAGGAAATCGGGCCCTGGACAACGGCATCGGCCGTGAGGTTATAAGGGACGAAATAGAGCTCGTCCACTTTTGTTTTTAGGTCCGCTTCATGGTGCCAATCGTCAAGTTCTGCCTGCTCGACCTCAGAAAGGCGCAAATCAGAGATTTTAACGCGCGGGACCTTGCATAATATGACCGCATCCCCTCTACGGACAGTGATGAGTGATTTCGCTTCATTGACGATCTCACCGAGCTCCTGCATGGAAAACACAAGCGATCCGTTTACCCAAAGGATCCGGTCGCCGGGACGGATCCCGCTGCCGGCGATCGGGGCCCCCTCCGAAAGGGGCTGCGGGCCCAGAAGCAGGTAGCTCGCAGGGGCGATCCCCCCGACATAGCTCAAGTCCCCTTTTCCACCTTTCTGAGAATCTAGTAGAAGAGTGAACGGCTTTTTTTCCTGTGTCGCGTAATCAATGTGATAGCCTTGAACTTCTAAATTTTTATTGTCGAGCGCCATCGCGTAGATGAAGTCGGCAAATCCGTCAAAGGGGCGGTTGTTGACAGCGGTGATCTCATCCCCAGGACGCAGCCCCAGTTCATAAAACGCAGAGTGGGAGTCCACCCAGCCGATCAGATGGGTATGCTCAGAAAAAGATTTACTTCTTCCTCCGCTCGCCCAAATCAGGCAAAAAGCGGCAAAAGCAAAAACAATATTGACCAGGGGACCCATGAGTGCGACTTTAATCCGCGCCCAGGGAGGCCTGCCAAAAAAGCCATCGGGGATCATGTGGGGCTCTAGGTTCCCTTGCTTCTCCATGCCCGCTATGCGCACATAGCCGCCGAAAGGCAGCCAGCAGAGGTTCCACTTCACCCCTTTGTGCTCCCAAGAGTAGATCGGTTTGCCGAACCCAATGCCGAAGGCCTCGACGCGCATGCCGACCCTGCGGGCCATAAAATAGTGGCCCAGTTCATGGATAAAAACAAGAAATCCCAATCCGAGTAACGCGAGAACTAGATAAAAAATACTATAGATCATAAGGGTTTAGGTTAGCGCATTTTTCTTTTTAAGGCGAGAGCAAAGGGATTAGAGCTTTTCCCGCTGCCGCGGAAAAAGCCGAACTATTTAACACTATTTCTTTGAAGCACCGCCTCTTTATACATGTCGGGGACACAGCACTTCGTGTCGAGTGTCCCCTGCTGTCCCCTTGAGCCTCACCTCGCTTCGCCAAATCGTGTGCTCGCCGGAGGAGCGTGCAAAGCACGGCCCCTCTTAAGCGCTGGCCGCGCTCGCCTGCGCTACGATTTCGCATTGCGATCTGAGGCCATCGGCTGCTCGTGCGCTCTTCCCGGTTCGTGCCCAAGGGCACTTCACCTGCTCAGCACTGCGAAGGTCCGCTGGACCTTCTCGTGTCTTCGCAGCCCCACCGGACTTCGTCTCGGGGTGGGGCCCCTTTCTTCGCGTCACTCGCAGAGCCACCCTCGAATTCAAGTACTTTGGACAAGGTAGGGGACAAGTTGGGTTAGTAGTCAAGTGGCTGACCACTTTTGTACTCCCATCTTCGATCCTTCTCATAGGGCTTGAGTAAATGCTGACACCGAGCTTTCACGTTTTCAAAAAATTCGTCGTTATTCACCTGATTGAATGATACGGTTAATACAGTATTTCCACCCTTGGACTCAGCCTTCCACGTTCCCGACCCCAAAGATTCTTGAAAACACGTTCCATTCCAACGCCCATCAACCAGAAAGTCAGCCCTGTTAATTTTTGTAATATGCAGCGGTTGTTCTTCGAGCACGTTAAAGACGATATTTTTTGATTTGGCTATCGAATTCCCAGCGCCATTAGTTTGAATGATTTCCAACGGAGTAATATTACGAGAAGTAAAATAAAAGACCATGCGAGAACCATCTTTTTCTCTAGCTGCATAAACAGTATCGATGCGATCCCACTCACCCCAAAAATTGTCTGTGATATAATAGATGTCGAATGCCTCTGTCTCCCATTCTCCGGGCGGCAATTCAAAGGGGTAATTGTTTTGGGGAGGTGCTTGCGTGATCCCCGTCTTGAGAGAGAGGGCCTGCGCTTGATCGTAGAGCTGTCTGCCCCAAGTTACAGCTTTCTCAATGTGCCCGGCAGCTTCAAGGTAATTCCCTTTGCCCAGTTCATCTCGAGAATGGAAAATTTCTGTCGGGATTTGCGTTGCAGCAGCTGCCTTGCCGAACTCAAAAACACTGAGCAAAAACAGAGCCAAACGAAAGGCATTCTTGAAGATGCTTACACAACTTTCTATAACGCTTACAACACGCCCACCGCCCAGCGAGAGCGAAACAGGCGCGCTGGCAAGGGCGATAAAAGAAAGACCCACTGCAGCCACACGCGCAGAGCGATTGAAGAAACCCTCCTCTTGCGCTTTGACGTCCTGCCAGCTATTGATTTTGATCGAATGAATTTCTGCAGACATAAACAATTTTCCTCCGGTTGATTACTACACTTGTAGTAGTTGTGAACAAATTTTTTTCTCTATTAACAAATCCAAAAACAGATAAAGGCGCATAGACACATCCCGATTCCTACGGCAAATTTTAACTTCACCCAATGTCCACACGCCACTTTCTGAGAATTTACAATATTTTCCAAACGGCTGGCATGGCTATGCCCCTTGGAAGCAAAGGCGCTCATCGCTGCCATTTCCAAAGGCATAGCAGTACAGTTTTTTGCCGTTTTGACAAATGCCGAGGCTAGATCCAGGCTATCCATGTCGAATTTGTGAATCCCCAAATCGCTTGCGCATTCCTGATCTGTCTCTAAGCGCTTGAGCCACCAATGCGTAGGAATCCACCAAAATAAAGAACAGGTGATGCTGCTGATCAGTTTCAACATAGGATCCTTCCAGCACAAATGTTCCAGTTCATGCGCAATGACCGTCTCAAACTCTTCCTGCGAAAGTCGCTCTAGTAAATGGCGCGGAAATAGAATGTAACGAAGACCGGCCGCAAAAGGGACTTGTATCTCTTCGGAGATCATAATGCGTGCCCGCTGGTTCTCTAATTTATTTCTCAGTGGTCCGTTTGTGATGAGCTGCAGGCAAGGGGTGGAAGAGAGCAGTATTTTTTTTAGGTAGCTTCTTGACCTCATGAGTTGAACAGCTTTTCGGCCGATGATGCCAAGTGATAGAAAAGCAATGCCTCCTGTTAGTAATTTATAATAGACAGAAGGGATGTGTCCGGCGATGTATTGAGGAATAATCGTCGGAGTCTCTCCCATGGGCAATAACTTTGTGATGAATTCTTGAAGAAACACCTCGCAACTGAAGGGATTGAGATTCACAAACAAGTTCTCTCCATAGAAGCTAAAGACCAAGAGATCAAAGGGCAATTTTAGAATGGGAAAAAATCGGCAGATCGTTCGTAGCCGCGCATTTTTTATCCGAAAGACAAAAAGGAAAAGCTCAATGAGTAGAGCCAAGACGAAAAACACCAACAAACTATTTAAAACCAGATGAAATATCATTTTCTTCTTTTTTGTTTAGCTTTTTCCAACATTTGCTCCATCTCGAGCAGCTCCTCATCGGAAATTTCATTTTCAGACTCGATTAAATAAGAAATAAGCTCCACGGGTTTCACGCCGAAAAGTTTTCTCTTAATCCCTTCCATGAAGGTGCGCGGGGGAGAGAGCAGCCAGTATTCATAATGCGCCCCGATTTTTTCTCGAGCCAATACCTTTTTCTGTGTCAGGCGCAGCATCACCGTCATGATGGTGGTATACTTATTCTCGCCTCCGAGAATTGTATGCACCTCTTTGACGCTAGTGCGCTGACCCAATTTTAAAATGCGGAGAATCGCTTGTTCTAACTCTCCAAAACCCCGTTTTGTCATAGCCACCTTTTTTTATTACGGTTAGAATACTACAGACGTAGTATTTCTGGCAACACTAAAGAATTGTCGCCTAAAAAATTTCATTGCTACTGGTGGATGGGCCACTTGTAGACAGCACGCGCCGAGCACGCGATTTGGCGAAGCGAGGTGAGGCTCAAGGGGCTGCGGAGACACGAGAAGGTCCGGCGGACCTTCGCAGTGCGGAGCCAAGTGAAGTGCCCTTGGGCACGAACCGGGGAGGCGGGGGACACTGGACACGAAGTGCGGTGTCCCCGACATGTATAAAGAGGCGGTTCTTCAAAGAAATAGCGTTAAACAGTTTTACCTTTTCCACTACAGCGGGAAAGGCTTAAGGAAATGACATAAGCCAGCGCAATTGTCATCGTGACGAGTCCTGCCGTTGAAAGGGGAACTTGATACACCGAGAGAAAATGTCTGGAGAGAGCGACGGCAACAAGCGAACAAAGGACCCCAATGCCGGCGGCGAGCGGGATCAACAGGTGGAGACGGTGGGTCAAGAGGCGCGCGGTGAGCGGCAGGCCGACAAGGAAGGCGAGGACGAGGAGCACGCCAACGGCTCGGAACGCCCCGATCGAGGTGGCCGCCGTCAAGATCATGAGAAGGGCGTTGAAAAAATTGGGTGAGATGCCCTGGGAAGAGGCAAGCCCCGGATCGAAGGCGACAATTTTCAACTCTTTGAAAAAGAGGGAGACCACGAGTAGATCTCCAAGGGCGATGCCAAAAATGAGTTTTAAGTCCTCTTTGTGCAAGGCATCGACGTTCCCCATCACGGCCTCAATCCCGAGATGGACATTTTTTGTGAATACGGTCACAAGCACGATGCTGAGGGCAAAAAGCGTCGTGAAGACCAGCCCGATGCTGGCATCCTCTTGCACCCTCAGATAGCGGGTCAGCCCGTCTGTCAAAAAAGTGGTGGCTAGCCCGGCGACTAAGGAAGCGATGAGCAGGGTGGAAAAATTCAGCCCCTCTTCCCAACTGAGCGGCTGGATGATGATAAATGCCGCGACAAGCCCTAAGAGCAGGGTGTGGGAGAGCGAATTGGCGAGCATCGTCATCTTTTTTAAGACCAAAAAGGTGCCGACAATGCTGGTGGCGGCCGCGATCAGCATCAGCACAAACATTTGGACCTCGTCCGAAGCGAGGTCTCCCGTAAACACCTCCCCCGTAAACAGTCTTTGAAAGAACAGCGAGAAAAAGGAAAAAAAATCTTTTCCCCAATAGGGATTTTTAATCACAGCCCCTCCTTTCCGGGGATGGGCTGATGGTGGGGGTCCCGTTTGGGGTCCTGCAGAAGGATGGTCAGTTCCTTTTCGAGCTCAGGAGTGAGGATGTGCTCCATCTCTTCTGCATTCCGGTGGACCCGCTCGACCCCTTGTCCCATGTAGTCAACGAGATAAACTTCCCATAGGCGATGGAGGCGGACGATCTGGGCCGCCCTGTGCCTGCCGTCGGGAGATAGGTGATACCCTGCGCCGTCTTTCCGGAGCCATCCTTGCATGTATAAGATCCACAGAAAAAACCGGGACGCGTCGGGCTCATCCCCCTTCCAGTAGGCCTTGAGGACATTTTCCTGACGGCATTTGCGCCGAAACTTATAAATGCGAAAACAGCGGCTGAGCAATCCCGATCCCGGGGAAAGGAGAAGGGAAAAAAAACAAAACAGCGAGGCGCACAAAAGGATCATGGGTCCGGTCGGGAGCGAAAATTTCCCGGAGACCCATCTTGGAATTTCGGTGGAAAAGTAATTGCCGAAAAAACCGCTTAAGGTCCCGAAGAGCGCGGAGAGGACGAAGAGGGTAAATAGTCGATGGGTCCATTGCTTGGCTGCGACCACGGGGGCGATCAACATTCCCGACATCAGGACAACGCCGACGCTCCGGATCCCGATCACAATCGCCAAGACAAGAAGAAAAAAGGTCGCTCCCTCCAGCCACTGCACGGCGATGCCTGTGCTCTTTGCAAAATCGCGGTCGAAACTCACGGCTTGGATCGGATGGTAGAGGAGCGCGATAAAAAGGACCGTGAGCAAACAGAGGCTCCCGTAGATGACAACGTGCTGGTCGGTCATCGTCGCCGCCTGACCATATAAGAACATTTGGATTTTCTGGTACCAAAGAGGATGGGTAAATTGAACGCGGCTGGCGATCAAAATGCCGCATCCAAAGAAAACGGAGAGGACAAAACAGAGGGCGGCGTCCGCCTTCACACGGAACTTGGTTTGTAGAAGCTCGATGGTCCATAGGCCCAGCAAGGCGGAAAGAAATGCGCCGATGAGAATGATAAAGGCAAACCCATCCTCTGAGTCCGGAAAAAACAGAGCGGTGAAAAGAGCCGCGAGGACAACCCCGGGATAGGCGGCGTGAGATAATGCTTCCCCGACAAGCGACCGCTTTCTTAGGACCACAATCACACCGACGAGCGCGGAGGCGAGGCACATCAGCATACTGCCCAAAGTGGGTGCGCGGAGGACCGGGTCTGTAAGCGCATCCCAAATCATTTCTTTCCCGACGCCTTATGTTGCGACAGCCTCGCGGCCTCATCGAGAAGAACGGCACTTTTTCCATAGGTGCGCACGATCGCGTCGGATTGGAACACCTCCGCTGTCGGACCCGCTTTGACAAGGCACATATTGAGCATGATCACCCAATCAAAATAACGCTCGACCGTGTTGAGGTCGTGATGCACGACAAAGAGGGTCTTTCCTTGTGTTTTGAGTTTTTCCAAGAGGGCGACAATCGCCTGCTCGGTGGCGATATCTACACCTGCAAACGGTTCATCCATCAAGTAAATGTCCGCCTCTTCGAGAAGGGCGCGGGCGATAAAAAGCCGTTGCTGCTGGCCTCCGGAGAGCTGCCCGATCTGCCGATGAGCAAAGCCCAACATCCCCACCATTTCGAGCGCCGCTTTGGCGGCTTCCTTGTCGGCCGCCTGGGGCCACTTGACCCACTTCAGCCGCCCATACCTTCCCATGAGCACCACGTCGAGCGCGGTAATAGGAAAATCCCAATCTACCGAACTTCTCTGAGGAACATAAGCCACGCGCTGGCGCACTTTCTTGAGCGGCCGGCCAAAAAATAGCACCTTCCCCGATAACGGTTTCACAATCCCCAAGGCCGCCTTGATCAGTGTGCTTTTCCCGGCGCCGTTCGGGCCGATGATCCCCACGAGCTTGCCCGGCGGCACCTCAAAGCTAATATCCCAGAGCACCGGAGTCTTGTCGTAGTTGACCGTCAGATGTTCAACCTTTACCGCGCTATTTCCAGGCATCGTATAACACCCCAATGTCGTGCTCGATCATTTCCAAATAGGTTTGCTTGCCCATCGCGTCTCCGTATAGAGTCGCTTGGGAGATCTCCACATTCAGCCCTTTTTCTTTGCAGGCGCCCACAATTTTCCTCAAGGAATCGCGGCTCACATTCGATTCGGGAAAGACTACGTGAATCTTGTATTTGCATAGATGGTCGATCACCTTTTGAATATCGGCTGCGCTGAGCTGGGCATCGGGCGCGAGGCCCTCCGGGGCGCTGAACCTTTGCTGCCACTCCTTTTCTCCGGGAACGGCTAAGTAGCTCCTGCAGAAATAGTCATAGGCGTCGTGGCTGGTGACCAGGTATCTCTTATCCGGGGAGATTTTTTGCATCTTTTCCACGAGTTCCTTCTGCTTGGCCAACATTTTTGTCTTTAATGCCGCCCCGTTCTTTTGAAAGAGCTCCGCTCCTTGCGGGTCTTTTTCAGACAGATGGTCAACGATCAGAGGGACTACTTGAGCCCAAAGAGAAATATCCATCCAAACGTGAGGGTCGATCTGCCCATCGACTTGTAACAGATCGCCCATGGGCAACCCTGTGCCCAAGGCGACAGCGTGGGGGTGGTTCTGCAGCTGAGCTCTTAAGCTCGCCCCATGCTCCAACCCGAGCCCGTTAAAGAAAATAATAGAAGCATAGGAAAATTTTTCTTCATCCCCCTTAACAATCTCATAACTATGAGGGTCCATTTCTCCCGTAATGAGGGCCAAATGATCGACCTTGTCTCCCCCGATCTGGCCCACCAGATCATCGATCATCGCTGTTGTCGATAAAACTTTTAATTTACCGTTATCTTGCATCCAGCGATGCAGAGGGCTCTCCCCTCCAGAACTACAGCCCAGAAGGCACAGTAGCAAAACCATCCATCTCATTGACAAATCCTTTTTAACCTCAACTATAGCAGGCCGAGGATAAAAACGCATCCCTGCACTTGAAAAGCATCACTTTATATGGTTTTTTAATTGACGTTCGAAACATTTCAATTGCAAAAAATATTGTCGATCTTATAAACTCCGGAAAAACATTCCATATTGGACATAAGAATTAGAAAACAAAATCAAAATTATCTGGAGATATCAATGCATAACGATACAATGGAACCCAAAACAAAGAATTTAAAAGAAGTTGAAGATATTATTTCTAAGGCTATCAAAAAAGTTAATGGCCGAAAAGAGAACGACCTATGTAAATATTTGCCGATGACAAGCGGCGGATATATGCACCATTTCACTTTAAAAAAGATGAAAACAAAGCAGCCTTCAGAACTGGGCACTTTAATCGAAAAATTCATTATCAATATGGACAGACCCGGCGCCGTGGCCCCTAAACAGCGCGCAGCTAGAGGCTCTAGAAAGCGCCGCGACCAGCTCACCTTCACAAGAGCTCAATTGGAGCGTATGCTCAACATCGCTAGAGTTGCCGGCGATAAAGAAATGATCTCCGTGCTCAGCCCTAAAAAATCACTTGCTTCTTGCAAACGAGAGCTGATCGCCTCTATCCGCCACGGAAAAGTAGAGCAGGAACTCTGGAACGCCTACGCAGAAGTCATTCAGGCTCAAGCCTTGATCGCTTCGTTCGCGAACGACAACAAGTAATTTTAACACGTTCAGATACTCTCTCCTTCATAGAGGGTATCTGATCTATCATTTTCCCTTGAAATTAATCCAAAAGCCTATATAATCTCCCCTTTTCAAGTAAACACATTTAGAGGATAACACATGACACAGTCTGCACAGCCATCATCACTGCCAACGTTTGGTAAGTGGCGAGCGTTTTTTTGGCCAGTCCACGGATTTGAGCTAAAAAAAATCATTCCTATGCTGCTCCTATTTTTCTTCATCAACTTCAACTACACCATCTTACGAGACACCAAAGACGCTCTCATCGTCACAGCTGCCGGCTCGGGCGCCGAGGCGATCCCATTCCTGAAAGTGTGGGGAGTCTTGCCTGTCGCCATCTTGTTCATGTTGGTGTACTCCAAGTTGAGCAATATCCTGACAAAACCAAAATTGTTCTACACGATGATCCTCTCGTTCATCGCCTTCTTCGCGCTCTTTGTGCTGGTCCTCTACCCAAACCGCGAAGCGCTCCATCCAACAGCCTTTGCAGACCATCTTAGGGATACTCTGCCGGCCGGTCTCTCAGGGCTTGTCGCCTTGGTTAGAAACTGGACTTATGCCCTCTTTTATATTATGTCCGAACTCTGGGGAAGCGTCGCGATCTCTATCCTGTTCTGGGGATTTGCCAACGATATCACCAAGGTGTCCGAATCGAAGCGCTTTTATGGCATGTTCGGTCTCGGAGCGAATGCGGCCATGCTGATCTCGGGTCCTGCGATCGTCTACTTCTCTAAAGTCCGCGACAAACTGCCCGCCGGCGCTGATGCTTGGGGCGTTTCCTTGAACTACATGATGGGCATGGTGATCGCCTCCGCCCTCATCATCATGGGCATCTACTACTGGATCAATAAAAATGTATTGACCGATCCCCGTTTCTTCGATCCTAATGAAGTCAAAAAAGGGAAGAAAGAAAAACCCAAAATGTCGCTCAAAGAGAGCCTTGCATACATCCTCAAATCGAAGTATTTATTATGCATTGCCGTTCTCGTGATCGCCTACGGGATTTCCATCCAGCTAGTCGAAGTGACTTGGAAAGCGCAGCTCAAACTCCAGTACCCAAATCCTAACCAGTACAGCGCCTTCATGGGGTACTTCTCTACGATTTCAGGGATCACAACCATTTTGATGATGCTCTTCATCAGCGGAAATATCATCCGCCGCTGGGGTTGGGGCGTTGCCGCGCAGATCACTCCTGTCGTCCTGCTCATTACAGGCGTAGGATTCTTTTCCTTCATCATCTTTAGAGACTCCCTCACTTCCGTGATCAGTATCTTCGGAACAACCCCCCTGATGCTTTCGGTCATCTTCGGCATGGCCCAAAACATCATGAGCAAGTCTTCCAAATACTCGCTCTTTGACCCCACGAAAGAGATGGCTTATATTCCTCTGGACCAAGAGTCCAAAGTGAAAGGCAAGGCCGCCGTGGACGTCTTCGGAGCGCGGCTGGGTAAATCGGGAGGCGCCTTCATCAACCAAGCGCTGATTATCGGCTTTGCTAACATCGCCCTAATCACCCCTTACGTTGCAGGCATCCTCTTCTTTATCATCTTTGCGTGGATCGTTGCTGCGAAATCCCTCAGCACACAGTTCGGCAAGCTGACGGCCGTCAAAGACGACGCGTCCACCGCCGAGCCAGTGGCTGCAGCAAAGACAGTGCAAGAAATTCCTACGAGCTAGTTACTAGC
>JABDEH010000016.1 GCA_013287215.1 Chlamydiota bacterium | reverse complement strand
TTGTTTTAGATTGCCGCTGGACTCTCAACACGCTTGTTGAGATAGTTCTCTTGATAAGCCTTCACATCATTGGTATGAATGACCCACGCAGCGCCTTTGCGCACCGCTTTCATCAGGCCCACGCGTGTCGCGTAGTAGATTTTTTGCGGAGGAACATTCAACATTTTTGCGACTTGGTTAATAGAGAAATACCCTTTTTGGTTGTCAAACAAAAGTTCGCCGTTGAACATCGACTTCGTTCTGGAATACTTTTGTCTGCGATATTCTTCGAGATCGCTGAGATCAATCGTCCAGCGCGTCGTGTCTTTATAAGCTTTTAGCTTTTTTTGCTTGATCGCAACATAGATCGCTTGTCTGGTGACGTTATTAATTTTAGCAGCTTCAGTGATCGAAACAGCTTTTTTATTAGAAGAGACCGGCTCTCTAATCTCAGCAGTGATTTGCTGATTCATTTGATTATCCATGGTTTTTATCCTCCTTACTAATTAAATTAAATTCTTTACAAACTGACTGATTTTAATATTACCCAGCCGATTTGTTGAGATTTTTATTCAAAAATCTCGATTACGCGTTTTATCCTCCAAACGCATGTATTATCTTACTTAGATATTTCATTATTACATAAATACGAATTGAATACAATTGGTATTTTTTTGAGGCGTGCTTTTTTCATGGCGGTAAACAGGAACTTAAGAGTATGCTGAGGATGAAAATGACAAAACAATTATTTATCTACTTAAAAATCAATTAGTTATGCACAAGATTTTATTGGTTCTCTTTTTCCTCTTTTCTGTATGCGAAGCGAAGGCGCCCCCGCAACTGAACCCACACGATGCCTGCATAAAAATCGAAGAAATCCTCAAAGCCCACGTCTCATACCAGAAACTTACCCCTGAACTGATAGATCGGGCCCTGCAGAACTACATCGAAGAACTGGACCCCACCAAGACCTACTTCGTCGAGACCGAGCTGGCCCCTTGGTTAAAGCCCTCTCCCGAGCTTCTCGCCGGCACTTTGCAACGATATAAGGACGAAGATTTTACGACATTTGAAGAACTTCATGAAGTGATGGTGGCCGCGATTGCCCGCAGAAACCTCCTAGAAAAAGACATGGATCCGGCGCTTCTTCCTAAGAATGTGCAAACCTCTGAATTTAAAGATCTTGCATGGTCTAAAAACCAGGAAGAGCTCAAAGTGCGCTTAGAGAGGATCCGCGCCCTCCAGCTCGACACTGCAGAAAAGCTCAAATCAGAGACAAGGCCCCAGTTCCTCAAGCGTCTCACGAAGCGCCGGATCAACCGCGAAGAGGAACTGATCACGAACTCCCCCAAAGAAAGAAAGCAACTCATTCTAGCTTATGTACTTAAAGCCATCAGCTCCTCTTTAGATTCTCAAACGGTCTATTTTACTCCCGCGGAAGCCAATCAATTTATGATCCAAGTGCAGCAAAGGCTCTTTGGCATCGGGGCCCAACTCCATGATGATTTAAGCGGTTTTAAGATCCTCCGCATCATCGAAGGAGGCCCAGCCATGATCAGCGAAAAATTGAAGGTTGGAGACCGAATTATCGCCGTTGACGATGAGCCCGTTGTCGGAATGGACATCGTCGAGGCCGTAGAGCTCATTCGGGGGCAACAAGGGACCATCGTCAAGCTCACGATCCTTAGGGAAACCGGCTCCGACGAAAATAAACAGGAAGAAAAGCTCGAGATCGAGATCGTCCGCGCCGAAGTCGTCCTCAAAGAGACCCGCCTAGAAAAGAGTTACGAGCCCTATGGAAACGGAGTGATCGGCCACTTCCACCTCTTCTCGTTCTACCAGGACCCCAACAGCTCTTCTGCAGGAGATCTCAAAGAGGCCATCCTCGAGATGAAAAAAAAGCAAAATCTCAAAGGAATTGTCCTAGATCTCAGGAACAACGCCGGCGGCCTGCTCCCGCAAGCCGTATCCGTCACAGGCCTATTCATCTCTAAGGGCGTCGTCGTGTCGGTCAAAGACAACACCGGCGTCGTGCAGCACCTCCGCAATATCGAGGGGCAACCGGTCTGGACAGGACCTCTCATCGTCCTCACCAACCGCACCAGCGCCTCCGCCGCAGAAATTGTAGCCCAAACGCTCCAAGATTACGGCCGCGCGCTGGTGGTCGGCGACCCCCATACTTATGGAAAAGGGACCTTCCAAACCTTTACGCTCGAGTCTGCTAATTACGGCAAGGTGAATCCCAAAGGGGAATTTAAAGTGACCCGCGGCAGATACTACACCGTTTCAGGAAAAAGCCCGCAGCTCACCGGTGTGAAGGCCGACATCGCCATCCCGGGGATTTTTTCCGCCCTTGACATCGGCGAAGAATTTTCAAAATTCCCTCTGGAAAATGATGAGATTTCCGCGACCTTTGAAGACGATCTTTCCGACATCCCGGCGATCCACCGCAATCAGATCATGCGCGTGTATAAAGTGAACATGCAGACCCGCCTCGACACCTATCAACCCTACCTCAGCACCCTGCGCTCAAACTGCACAGAGAGGCTGGAGCTCAACCAGAGCTATCAGACGTTCTTAAAGGAAATCGCCAAACAGGATTTCTCCTCCGATGTAGTCGACTACTACAACCAGAACGACCTACAGCTCGATGAGACCATGAACATCATGAAGGACCTCATCCTCCTCATGGAGATTTCGCCTGCTAAAAGTGGTTAAGGAATAGGATTCTAGCTTTTCCCGCAACAGCGGGAAAAGCTAGTTCACAAAACGGTTTGTTTTATAAAACTCTTCTGGTATGCCTCTATAGATCATGTCGGGGACACCGGACTTCGTTCCTGGTGTCCCCGACATGTCTATTGAGGCGCCACTGCAATAAAATAATTTTAGGTAATTGCCTTTTCCAGCTACAGCGGGAAAGGCTCCCTTCCCTTAATCCTTGAATTCTATCCTGGGAACAGCGAAAATGGACTCCACTAAAAGGAAATAAATGATTATGAAAGTACGCGTCCGCATTGCCCCCTCTCCCACCGGCGATCCCCATGTAGGGACAGCCTATATGGCCCTGTTCAATTTAATTTTTGCACGCCGTTTCAATGGGACATTTATTATTCGGATTGAAGACACCGATCGGAAGCGCTCGCGTCCAGAATATGAGCAAAACATTTATAACGCGCTCAAATGGGCCAACATTCCTTGGGCAGAGGGCCCCGATGTGGGGGGACCCTACGGCCCCTACCGCCAATCGGAGCGGACCGAGATCTATCAAAAATATTGCCGGCAGCTTCTCGAGACCGGAAAAGCCTACAAGTGCTTTGCCACTCCCGAAGAGCTGGCCGAGATGCGCGAGATGGCCTCCAAATTGGGCCACCGCGTCGGCTACGACCGCAGATACCGCAACTGCTCTCCCGAAGAGGTCGCGGAGCGCGAGGCTGCGGGGCAGCCCTACGTCGTCCGCCTCAAAGTTCCCCTCACCGGCGAGTGCGTGTACGAAGATGGGATCAAAGGCAGGATCACGAGTCCTTGGGCCGATATCGATGACCAAATTCTGATGAAGTCTGATGGATTTCCCACTTACCATCTCGCCGCAGTTGTTGACGACCACCTGATGGAAATTTCACATGTGATCCGCGGCGACGAGTGGATGACCTCGACACCGAAACATATCCTCCTCTATGAGAGCTTTGGATGGACCCCTCCGGTGTTCATGCATATGCCTCTTCTCCTTGGGAAGGAAGGAAAAAAACTCTCAAAGCGGAAAAACCCCACGTCGATCTTCTTCTACCGCGACAGCGGCTATTTACCGGAAGCTTTTCTAAACTTCCTCACGCTCATGGGCTACAGTATGCCGGGCGAGAAAGAGATTTACACCTTGGATGAGATCATCGCCTCGTTCGATCCGAAACGGATCGGCGTCTCGGGGGCCTATTTCGACGTGCAAAAACTCGATTGGGTTAACCAGCAATACCTCATCAATTCGATATCTGAAAAGGATTTGTGGGAACGAATCAAAGAGTGGAGCTTCAACGATGCGTTCATGCAAAAGCTCATGCCGCTCTGCCACACGCGCATTAAGACATTCGGCGACTTCATGGACCTCGCCCAGTTCTTCTTCATCAACAACATCGCTTATACCGACGCGCTCCTCTGCCCGGCTCCGCTCACAAAAGAAAAAGCGAGCTTCCTCATTCAGGGAATCATCTGGCAGCTCGACGAGCAAGAAGATTGGGGGACGCCCGGCATTGAAAAAGCGGCGCATGCGGTTGCAGATATTTTCAAGGTCACGTTCAAAAAAGCGGTGATGCCTATTTTATACGGAGCGATTATGGGAAGACACCATGGACTTCCCCTTTTCGAATCGGTGGGGATCCTCGGCAAAGATCGCACTCGTGCTCGACTTTTGAAATCCATTGAATTTTTGGGTGGAATTTCGAACAAGAAGATGGACCTATTGACGAAAGCGTGGATAAAGAAGGACGGGACAGAATTAATGCAGCCTTAACGGACTTGTTCTTCCCCATGGCTCTCCTTGTCCTTAGAAATAATATACGAAGGTTGGTAGCCGGCATCGGCACAGCCCGATAAAAACGCCAGACCTAGTAAAATTAAAATAAAACGCATATAACTGTTTATTAACATGACAATAATTGATAAGTCAAATCCTTTTCCCGCAAAAATAAAAGAGCGCTCCCTCTTGAATAAAGCGGGATCGACCAAACAGACCTATCATCTTGTCCTCGATATCAAAGGATCGAACCTGACTTTCAAGCCCGGAGATTCGATCGGCGTCATCCCGCAAAACGCTCCCGAGCGCGTGGCAGACGCCCTGCGCACCCTCAATGCTAATCCTGAAGATCCCATTGTGGACCCCCGCAGCCAGCAATCGATGACGATGCTCGAGTATCTCACTCATAAAGTAAATCTGGCCCGCCTGCCTGCATTTGCCCCTCTGCTTCCCAGATTTTATTCTGTCGCCTCCTCGCCGAATACCCACCCGGACGAGATCCACCTCTTAGTGGCGCTCCTTCAGGGTGGCGTCGCCAGCCCTTTTTTGTGCCAGGCCGCAGAACTTGAAAGCACTCCCATTCCGATCTATCTGCAACCGGCGCACACTTTTTTCCTGCCGCAAAATCCTGAGACCCACATCATCATGATCGGTCCGGGGACCGGCATCGCCCCGTTCCGCGCCTTCATGCAAGACCGGCTCCATACACAATCTCCCGGAAAAAACTGGCTCTTTTTCGGCGAGCGCAATCGGGCGTCTGATTTCTTCTACGAAGATTTTTGGACCGCGCTCGCTGCAGAAAACCGCCTGCGCCTCGATCTCGCCTTCTCTAGAGACCAAGAAGAAAAGTGCTACGTGCAGCATCAGATGTACCAGCAGAGCAAAGAACTCTGGGACTGGATTCAGGAAGGAGCGCACATTTATGTCTGCGGCGACAAAGAGAAAATGGCCAAAGATGTCGACGCCACGCTGCAAAAAATTGCCGTGGAACAAGGAAATCTCTCTCCTGAGGACGCACGCTTGTATGTGAGAGGGCTGCGCACGCAGAAGCGTTATCTCCTCGATGTCTATTAACATTGCCAACACCTCCTTTGAGTGGGAACTCCTCCATGATACTCCTATCCCGCTGGGCCAACTCCTCGGACAAAATAGTGTCTACCGCGCCCTCCAGCTCACACCCTTCTTTTATGCAGACCCCGAGGATACCGTTCTTCTCACCGAGCCGCCGCCTAAGGAGTTCCTCGAACAACTAAAAAGCTACAACATTCCCCCGCTGCGCTGGCACCTGCTCAAAAATCCTCCCGATCTTCCCATCGAATCCTGGGGTGCATCCCGAAGCATCGCCGCGTGGGCGCACACACATCATCTCCCCTACGCGCATCCGCCCCTCTCCGTGGTGCGTGCCGTCAACTCGAAAGAATTTTCCTTTACCCACGCGCCAAAACTTCCCGGCGCAGCGCTCCTCCATACACGCGCGGAAGCAGAAGCCTGGATCGCATCCACCCCGGGGCCCAAAGTCCTCAAAACCCGATTTGGCGTTTCGGGACGCGGGCATCTGTTTCTTCCGTCTCCGCACACCGCCGCCTTCTTAGATAGAGAGCTTCCGGTGATCGCCGAACCTTGGGTTCCCAGGATCTATGACTTCAGCACGCAGTGGGTCCTTTCTCCGGGGATCACCTATTTAGGCGCAACGCTCTGTGAAAACGACCTCAAAGGCCGCTACCGCTCTAACACAGTCGGCGCTCTTTCTATCGAGCATCTCGAAGCTCATAAAGCGGCTGCACTTCCCCTCTTGCAAAAGATGCTGTCCCTCGGATACTTTGGAAATGTCGGCGTCGATGCGATGGTCTATTTGTGGGAAAACACTCCTCGGCTCCATCCCATTGTGGAGATCAACGCACGCAAAACGATGGGTTATGTTGCCCTGCGGCTCCAAAAAAGGCACTTTCCCAATAAAACAATCACTTTTTCGTTTCACGCTGGTGGAAAAAGACATTTTTCCATTAACGTGTAGACATGACAGCACTGAAAATTCAAGGTGGGATTGCCCTAGAAGGACACGTAAAAGGGTCAGGGGCAAAAAACGCCATTACAAAACTCCTCGTCGCCTCACTGCTCTCCGATAGACGGTGCACGTTCCACAACGTTCCCAATATCGCTGAAGTGGAGATCACCGTCGACCTGATCCAAGAGATTGGAACGGAGGTCCATTGGGACCGCGCTGAAGGCGTCATGGAAGTCACGACCAAGGAACTCAAATCTGTCTACATTCCACAACGTTTTTCCGGCTCCAACCGAATTCCCATTTTGATGATCGGCGCGCTCCTCGGCAGGACCGATGAAGACATCATCGTCCCCACCGTCGGCGGCTGCAACATCGGCAAACGGCCCATCGATTTCCACATCCAAGCCTTAGAAAAACTGGGCGCCGTCATCGAATACCGCGAGATGAAAAAAGAGGGTGCCTACTTCGCCCATGCCCACTTTGGCCTGAAGGGCGCCGTGATCGAACTCTCCTACCCTTCCGTCGGCGCGACAGAAAACACCATCCTCGCCGCCGTCCGCGCGCGCGGCACCACCGTCATCAAAAATGCCGCCATCGAACCAGAGATCATGGACCTGATCCTCTTCCTCCAAAAACTCGGCGTCATCATCACCGTCGATGTCGACCGGACCATCCGGGTCCAGCAGACCAAAGAATTTTACGATGTGGAGCACACCGTCATCACCGACCGCATCGAGGCCGCCTCTCTTGGCATGGCTGCCATTAGCACCAAAGGGCGCGTCTTTGTCGAAGGCGCCGAACACCTGCATATGATCACCTTCCTCAACAAACTTCGCGAGGTGAATGCCGGGTTCGAGGTCAAAAAGAATGGAATCGAATTCTTCTACAAGGGACCGCTCAAAGGCGGACTTCATGTAGAAACCGACGTGCACCCCGGCTTTATGACCGATTGGCAGCAGCCCTTCGTCGTCCTGCTCACCCAAGCCCACGGCACCTCCGTTGTCCATGAGACCGTCTATGAAAATCGGTTCGGCTATACAGAAACCCTCAAACTGATGGGCGCCGACATCGAGCTTTTCACCCAGTGCCTCGGCGGCAAAGAGTGCCGGTTCGCCTCAAAAAATTTCCACCATAGCTTGATCGTCAAAGGCCCCTCCGTCCTCTCGGGCCGCGAGATCGCAATCCCCGACCTGCGCGCAGGATTCGCCTATGTGATGGCAGCCCTCCTCGCCCCCGATACCAGCACCCTTTCCAACCTCCATTACCTCGACCGAGGCTATGAAAACCTCGTCAGCAAGCTTACCTCCATCGGCGCCAATGTGGAGCGCGTCAAGACTTCTGTCCCCCAGCCTCCGATTTTCGCCCCCAAATAAAGGGATTTCTGCTAAAATCCCCTTCCTTATGGAATGGAGAGCAGTACAACGGAAGAACTTTACCCAATTCAAAACCCTCTTTGAATTTCTCGAGCTTCAGCCCCACCACCTTCCCCAGCTTCTGGAAAAAAGCCCTTTCCCCCTCAATCTACCCTACCGCCTCGCCGCAAAGATCGCCAAGAGCACCCTTGAAGACCCGATCCTCCGCCAATTTCTCCCTCTCGCTAAAGAAGCCGTCATCACCCCCGGGTTTACTGCCGATCCCGTGGGGGATGAGCCATCGCGCACCTCGAGCAAACTCCTTCACAAATACCAAGGGCGGGCCCTCATCGTCTGCACCAGCGCCTGCGCCATGCACTGCAGATATTGCTTTAGAAAGAACTTTAGCTATGAAACCGACAAATCTTTTGACACGGAGATCCAGGCGATTGTTGAGGATCCCTCGATTACAGAAGTGATCCTCAGCGGCGGAGATCCTCTCTCGCTCAGCAATGCCACGCTTCAAGACCTCATTGATTGTCTTTCTGCAATTCCCCACCTTAACCGTCTCCGGTTCCACACCCGCTTCCCCATCGGCATTCCGGAACGGATCGATGCGCCATTTTTAGAGATCCTTGCAAACACAAGGCTCCAGTCCTATTTCATTATCCATTGCAACCACCCTCAAGAACTCGACGGCGACATTTTCGCAGCCCTCAAAAAAATCCAGCGCCTCGGTATCCCGGTCCTCAACCAGGCCGTCCTTCTCAAAGGCGTTAACGACGACATCGACGCCCTAAAAACCCTCTGCGAAACACTCTCTGATCAGGGGATCATGTCTTATTATCTCCATCAATTAGACAGGGTCCAGGGTTCCGCTCATTATGAAGTCGCAGAAGAAAAAGGGCGCGATCTCGTACAACAACTCCAAGCTCTCCTCCCTGGCTATGCGGTCCCCAAATATGTCCGCGAAGTGGCCGGCGAGCCGAGCAAAACCCCCTTAGATTAAAAAGGTTTTTACCTGGAAAGAAAAAGACAAGTTGAATAGATTACTTGTCATTCTTCTGTGAGGGAGAAATAAATAGGAGACATATTATGTCCACGACTATACGAAGAACTGAAGAAGGAGCTCTTCTTGTACCAGAAAATTACCAATCTTTAGGTCAGCTGATTCGTCCTTATACTCTTGCTTTCACATTATCAATCATTTCATTCGGCGTTGAATGCATCGTCGCTCCTCTCAGTGATGTGGATTTCATTGGAAATGCAAAAAAAACTGAAGTCATAGCAGGGGCCATATTCACAACAGGGGGCATATTATCGGGGGTATGTGGAGCTGCTGCCTTAGGATGGGCGCATCATCGCGTATCAAAGTTAGTGCTGCATCCCAACATAAAAAACAAAATCCTAGCTGGTGAGGTGATCACAGGAGGAATCGCCGCGGTGGGCATGGGGCTCGGCATCTTTAACGCAATTTATGTAGGAGACTTTTCCTAGTTCTTAAGCCTAAGGATGTTAGAATAATTTGCAGGCCAGGAAGGTCTAATTTCAATCATTCCTGGCCAAAAAACCATTGTCATTTTTGGCCAGGAATGGTAAAATAAAGGCATACCTGGCCCTGGAGGCAATCGTGGACCCATTCACCGGTCGAAAAGATGAAATAAAGTATATCAAGGAAGCCTCTCAGGCAAAAGAGGCCAAGATTTTAGTTGTGTATGGTCGGCGGCGTGTGGGCAAAACCGAACTGATTGAGCACGTATTGCGTGACCGTCATCTGCTCAAACTTGAAGGTGTGGAGGATGGGGATACTGCGCATCAAATGGTCCGGGTGACCTATCAACTCGCGAAAGTCTTTAATGACCCAAATATCGCACGGATGAAGTTTGATACTTGGCTTGAATTATTCGACTTCATCGCCAGTAAGATCTCCCATGGGCAATGGACGCTTTACCTTGAAGAGCTGCAATGGCTGGCAGGGTATAAAAATGAGCTTATCTCCGATCTAAAATACGTATGGGATAACCGTTTTCGGCATAATCCCGATCTACTCCTCGTCCTATGCGGTTCTTCTCCTTCGTTCATGCGCAATCAGGTTGTTCACTCCAAAGCGCTCTATAACCGTTCTATGTATGAGATCAATCTAAAGGAATTTAATCTCAAAGAAGTTCAAGACTTTTTCGGTAACCGCTCGCACCGAGAAATCATGGATGCCTATTTAACGATCGGTGGCATTCCCGAGTATTTAAAACGAATCAGAACACACTCCTCCGTTCACATTGGTATTTGTGAGGAGAGCTTTAAAAAAAACAGCTACTTCAGCAATGAAAAGAATAAGATATTCATCAGCAGCTTTGCTGCCAATGTGCACTATGAAGGAATCATTGATTACTTAAGCCAAGTCAAATTTGCTAGTAAACAGGATATCGAAAAGCACCTCCAGCTCAACGGGGGAGGAAGCTTGACAATGATCCTTCAAGACCTCGAAATGTGTGGGTTCATTGATCGCTATGTGCCTTATCAGGCGGGCAAAAACAGTCAATTAGTTCGCTATTGCATTGCTGACAGCTACTTGAGATTTTATTTCAAATTTATTGACCCAATTCTAGATCGCATCGAGATGGGCGATTACACCTCCGCGCCTGTGCATGCTTTGAACAAAGAATCTTACCAAAAATGGCTGGGATTCTCCTTCGAGCGTTTTTGCCGTAAACACAGCTTGCTGATCGCTTCCATCATTGGTTTCTCTGCGGTGCGCTATAAAAGCGGGGCCTTCTTTAACCGCAGCACCATTCCTCAAGGTTTGGGATATCAAGTCGATCTCATCTTTGATCGAGCAGACCATGTTTTAACGATCTGCGAAATCAAATATACCGCGGGAAAAACGGGGATTGAAGTGATCGAAGAATTTGAAAAAAAACTCCAACTCATTCCCGACAAAGAAAATAAGACAATTGAGAAAGTATTAATCAGCGCAAGCGGCGCAACCGATGCGCTCTATTCCCGGGCCTACTTCGACAGGATCATTACTCTAGAGGACATTTTCAAGGTGATTTCCTGACTCTCTCTGTTGAGGAAAACAGGATAAGCAAGATCGACTCAACGTCGGCAGGATATGTAAGATACAAAATATTATGCATTTTATCCTGCGAAGATCTTGCCTATCCTGTAATCTCTTCCTTATATAAGAGACCTCTATCTCTTGAACATCTTTCTCCCTTTAAGAAAAAGCGTAAAATGTGAACAATAGCGCGGCAACCTGTCACAAGGAGGCTTCCTATGTATCGCATTTTGTCACTACTCATCGCGCTGTTCTACTTTCAGTCTCTCTCGGGAATGGAGACGCTCATCATTGGGATCGCCGGAGGCACCGGGTCCGGAAAAACAACGCTCGCTAAAAAAATCGCCGAGGCTTTTCCGGGACAAGCAGTCCTCATCAGCCAAGATTCCTATTACAAAGAGCTTGCCCATCTCAGTTTAAGCGAGAGGGAAAAAACGAATTTCGACCACCCCGATTCGATCGATTTTGATCTATTGATCCAACAACTGGATGCGCTCAGGCAAGGGCAGACCATCGAAAAACCGGTCTACAACTTTCATCGGCACACGCGCGAACGCTACACAGAGACTGTGCACGCAAACAAAATCATCATCGTCGAGGGAATTCTCCTTTTTGCCATCCCAGAAATGTGTGAGCTTTGCGATCTCAAACTTTTTGTGGATACCGATGATGATGTCCGCCTTCTGCGCCGCATCGACCGGGATATCCATGAACGATCGCGCTCCTTTGAAAGCGTGTGCCACCAGTATCTGGCTACGGTGAAGCCGATGCATGAGGTGTTCGTGCAGCCCAGCAAAAAGCAGGCCGACCTGATCATTCCGCACGGAGGAGAGAACCCGTGGGCGCTAGAGTTAATCTTCTCCAAACTGAAAAAAGAGCTCGAAATAATTGACTAATCCATTTTTTTAAAAGTTTAAATCACATTTGAAGAGAAGCTCTACTATTGTTCCACGGGGCCCAGGTCAACTTTGAACAAACCGAATGCCTACTTTAAGGCATGCGGGTTATTTTCAGTTGCGCTGCGGCCTCTTCATCAGAAAGCAATTTGACAAATGTAGAATGGGCAAACTGAAAATCGGCGATCTCCGGACGGAAGGCCGCCTTGTGGATATCCGCATAAGCATAGCGAAGTCCTACAAACTCAACGCTTCGCTTCTTTGCCTCGGCCTCGATGAGGGCTAGATGGGAGGCTTTGTCATCAATGCAGACAATCTTCTTGGGTTTGAGGCCTAAGCTATCGCAGAATTTAAAAAACGCTTCTCCCTTATTTTTCCCCGAGGTGAACAAGACCCCTTTTCTAAAAAGAATGCTGTGTCCATCCAGATTGACATAATAATCTTCTGCGGTCGGCGCTGTCTGTGAAAGATCGACCTGATTTTCTTGCAATTGTAGCACGGTCCGTGTCGCCAAGGCTAAACCCTGGCTTGTGACTCCCAGAATCCGATGTCCGTTTTTTTGCAGCTCCTGAATAGAAGCGGGGGTCTCTTTTTCAACAGTTCTCATTTTTGTGATATGGCGCACTGATTCCCATTCCGCAAGCGCCTTCTCCAACGCCTCGGACTTGGAAAACCCTGCCGACTCATGTTTTTTCCACCGCAGGTTAAACCACTCATCGCTTCCGAGCATCTGCGCAGGAACTAAGATCGTGTCATCGATATCGATGAGGACCAGAGATCCTGGGGTGATGTGCGCGACAACTTCGTGGAAATGGGCGGTTTCAAGTATTTTACCTTGAACTATGGAAACGATTCCTAAAAGCACCAAAAAGATCGATAGAGTCAACTTTTTCATCTATTCCCTCCTCTTATTTACCTCTTCAGAACAACGTGCTCAATCGGATAATTGAGAAAGGTTTTTCCTAGAAGGCGGAACTTCTCTGGGTCGTCGGAGACGTAAAACTGGTAGTGGGGAAGCGCGGTCTGCTGGTTGAGAAGGTGGGTCTCTGCGAGAAGTGAGCGGACGTGCTCGGCGCATGCAGGGGCAGGGTCGACGAGGGTCGCCTGGCTGCCGAGGGATTTCTGGATCATGGTCTGCATGAGCGGATAATGGGTGCAGCCGAGCAGCACGGTGTCCACGGCCTTGAGGCGGAGCGGGTGGAGATATTCCTGGACGACGAGCTCGGTGAGGGGATGCTCGCCATAGCCTTCTTCGACGAGGGGAACAAAGAGGGGGCAGGAAATGGCGGTGAGGTCGGCGTGGGGCAATCTTTGTTGGATTTGTTGCTGATAAACACCGGAAGCGATGGTGGCGCGAGTGCCCAAGATGGCAATGCAGCCGGCGTGAGAGGTTTTGACGACTTGCTCAATGCCCGATTGGATGACGCCGACGACGGGGACGGGACAGCTTTTTTGGAGCTGCTCGAAGGCCACCGAGCAGACGGTGTTGCAGGCGACGACGAGGAGCTTGATGCCTTGGTCGATGAGGAAAGAAGAGCTTTCCAAGGAGTAGCGGATGATGGTCTCGGCGCTTTTGCTTCCATAGGGAAGACGCGCGGTGTCTCCAAAATAGATGATATTTTCATGGGGCAGGACATGGTGGATGGCGCGCATGACGGTGAGTCCGCCAAACCCTGAATCAAAAATTCCGATGCTGGCTTCCGGGAGCATAGACACCCTCTTAAGGCACTTGTATTTCTTTTCCGACGATGATCCGATCGCTCTCGAGATGGTTCAGCCTTTTTAGCTCCTCGACGGTAGTCGAATATTTGCGGGCGATCTTTTCTAGGGAATCCCCTGGCTGGATCCGATAGGTGCTTGTGCCGGCAGGGGCTGCGGGTTTGGGCGCTAAGCTTTTGGAAATGGAGGAGAGGGTTGTTTTTAACTTGGCGAGCTCGTCAAAGCGCTGGTCCAAGTCGCGGCACTTCTCCTTGTATTCGGAAAGGGTCTCGGCAGTCTGCCCCGTCAGATGGTTGATCTGGCGCAGATCTGCTAGGGTCCGTTCGTGAGCCTTCTCGAGCTGTAAAATCTTTTTCTCCAACGCTGCCACTTGCTGGGAAATGTGGTCGGCCTCTTTGGTGTGGCTCACTTTTTCTTCTAGGAGTCGGAGTTCGACTTGCGTGGCGTTGAGGGCATGTTTGACGTCGCCGAGCTCGATGCGTACTTCTTCAAGCGCCCATTCTCCTTTGGCGGAGTCGCTGTTAAAAGAGGCCATCCGGGAGTTCGAACAGCCGCTGATCAGGAGGAGAATGGGAATTGCATACCGTCGCATGGATTACTCTTTGCGATAGATTTTGAACTCAGCTCTGCGGTTTTTCGACCAGGCTTCCGGGTTGTGGCCCAGAACGGCAGGTTTTTCTTTCCCATAGGAAACGGTGTGGATCCGTTCCGGATCGACGCCCTGTTTGACGAGGAGGGAGCGGACGTAGTTGGCACGTCTAGAACCCAAGGCGAGGTTGTAAGCTTCTGCAGCTCTCTCGTCGCAGTTGCCCGTCACATAAATGTAGGTATCGGGATGCCCTTTGAGGTACTGGGCCACGCTTTCCACGATCTGCTGGTACTCTTGTCCGCGGAGTACGTAATCATCGGTGTTGAAGTACACGGTGCGGAACACGTTGGCCAGCTCGCCGCTCGGATTTCTAAAATGGTCGATGCCGGGAAGGCCGCTGCCCGCCTCGCCGGGAGCAAATTTAGGCTGGGCTGCCACGATCTCGGCGCCACCGCCTTTGAGGTCATCATCTTGAAGGGGGATGAAGCTATCGTCTTCCGGCCCAGAAAAATCTTCCATACTCTCTGCGAGCTGCCCTTCGTTGTCTGTTCCCCAAACGGAGCGTACATTTTTGTACATGTATCTGCCGGTGGTATTGTCATCATCCCATGCGCCGCCTGTTTTCTTTTGGCAGCCCGCGAAGACGAGGGATGCTAGGGTGATGAGTTGTAGTGATCTTTTCATAATTGACTCCATGTGGGATAATGTTTTTTTCCGCCGCCACTCGTAATTTTTACGGCATCGGGTTGATTTAAATTTACTAAAAATATTTCGGAAGAAGAGGCATCGGTAGAATTAAATACCAAATGCAGGCTGTCGCTCGCCCAACAAGGGTTTTCCTTATTTCCGGGGCCATCGGTCAGCTGCCTCTCTTCTCCGGCATTAAAGTCATAAATCCATATTTGCCGTACTCCCTTCGTTTTAGCACTATAGGCTAATTTAGTGCCATCAGGAGACCACGCAGGACAGGAACTTTCTGAATTTTTCTTTGTAATGAGGGTGGCATCCGCCCGTTGTTTGGTAACGGCGGTCGGGATGACGTAGATGCGGGGAGAGCCGTCCTTATCGGACACAAAAGCGATTTGCGAGCCGCTGGGATTAAATGTGGGGGAAGCTTGGGTGGACCTGGGGTAGGAGAAGAGCTGCACGGGCTTTCCCATCTCGCCGCTCTCGGGATTAATGGACTGAATGAAGAGGTCGGTCCTGCCGGCGGCATCGCAGATAAATGCAATCTTATTGCGCTGGGGAGAGACGGCGGGAAGGAGCTGATTGCCCCTCAAGTCGACGACACGACGCCCTTTTCCTTCATCCAATGAAGCGAGATAAATTTTCGGCTGGCCCAATTTGTAGGAGACATAAACAAAACGGCGGCTTTCATGACCGGGCTTTGAAGGGATAAAGGCGGGTGAGACACAGTAGCTCTTTTCTTGGGTGACTTGGGTCAAGTTGCCGCCATCCCAATCGGACTCCCAAATTTCAGAGACCCAGGTATTGTTCTGCTGCGACTGGATCGCAAAGAGCAGCTTACTTGCCGCGATCCCCTGCGCGTTAAACCAATGCTTGAGGAGAGCATCGGTCGCTTTGTGGACCTGGCGGCGGTCGATCGAGAGCGACCCGCTTAAAAGGATTTCTTTAATTTGTCTGTTCCCCGCTCCCTGAAGTGCCGTGAGGGTTAGTTTTTTTCCTTTAACGGTCCCGGAGACTGTATAGGCTGCGCGCATCTCGGCAGAGACGGGGACCATGTAACCGCTGTAGCTGACATCGAAGCGAAGGATCCCGTCTAATTGTTTTAGATAGGCGGCGGAAACGCTATTGTCGGAGGTCGTGAAGGGAAGCAGTTGAACGGGGGCCAGCCGATTTTCGGTCGCGAGCTGGACCCGGATTTCGGGAATCTCTTGGGCGTACCCGCATAGGGCGGCAAGTGAAAAGATAATCAAAAGAGTGATGCTTCTCATATTATGCCTCATTGCAGAAGGTCAGCACAAAGGTGCGTATATTTTTATCATAGGTCGGCAGCACTAACAGCGGCAGACTCTTTTCTAAATAACTCTTATTTTTTGGAACTTTGGGCTTCCAATACTTTCACGCTTGCCACACTTCCATCAGGGCGCACGGTGATCTCCATCTTCACTTCCCCAAATTCGGGAAGGTGGAGGGCTTCGTGCAAAAAACTCACGAGCTCCATTTGGTATTCTGTCTCCTTGGAATCTAAATTGTCAAGGCGATCTATCTGAAGTGAGTGGCCGAATTTTGGCACATCGGCGCTTTTTTTCCCAGAAAACTTATTGGGTTTGCTCTCAATCTTGGTCAAACTGGCCTCCAGTTCCTCAAGCAAATGCTGAGGAACCGGCTCCGCTTTTTTCGGGGCTGCGGGTTTTTTGGAAGGCTGAGTGACGGCGACTGTAGCGGTGTTTTTGGGAGGAGGCGCTTTTTGGGGGCTCGGTGTTTTTGCTGGGGCAGCAGCCGGCGCCGACGTAGTTTTTTTTGGTGAGGCTTTCACGGTCTCCTTGCCGCCGGTTGTCTTGTGGGCAGAAGAGGGAGCTTTAGGGCGCGGGGCGGCGGCGAGGACCGTCCTGATGACCACTGGTTTTTTATTCCATGGCATATTAGGGCGATCATAGGAGAGAACCATCAGCGCGAGCAGAGCGGCGTGGACAGCAATGACAATTCCCCAAATCCTAACCATAGGTATATCAACTAGGTTTTAACACCACGTCCATCTGTTCAAAGCCCGACTCCTCTACAGCATTTTTTACCGCTTGGTAGGTGCCGAAGAAGGCTTTTTTATCTTGGAATACTTGAGGGATGCCCCGAGGATTTTGCCGTTTGGCCACTTTGAGGAGAGCAACCAGCTCTTTCATATTCACCTTCTTTCCATTCAGGCTCACGGTGTTATCGTCGAACACATGGAGGCTGAGCGCTCCTTTGTCGGTTGGCGCAGGGAGGTCTTTCCCCTTATGCTCCGCTCCCATGGCAAGCTGGATCCGATCGATCTCGAGCATGGGCGCCACGAGGATGAACATGATGAGAACGACAAAGACGACGTCGATGAGCGGGGTCAAATTGATGACGGGCTCTTCAATCGATTCAGGATGAATTTTTCTTCTAGCAGACATCGGCTTTCTTGTATTGGAGTTCAATGGTGGATAACATTTGGTAGCAGAAATCTTCCATATCAAACGAGAGGTCCCGCGCCGAGTTTTTCAGATAGCTATGGGCTATGAGCGCCGGGATAGCGATGACAAGACCGAGCACGGTCGTCGCAAGCGCTGTCGAGAGTCCGCCCAAGATCACCGCGTTGGAATTCGATCCTGCGCCAGCATGCAGATCGGCAAAGGTGACGAGGATCCCCCATACCGTTCCGAGCAGCCCCAAAAAGGGGGCCAGCGTCACAATGGTCGAGAGGATGAAAAGATTTTTTTCGAGGAGCTTCGCTTGGTAAGAGGCTGTAGTTAGCGCCTGATTTTCGACAAGTTCGATATCTGAGGCGGAGAGATAGACCGCCGGGGCGTTTTTTTGTTTCGAGGAAAAATAGTGATTTTTGTTCAAGATCTCTAAGGTTTTCTCCTTGGTCGACAGGAAAATTTCTCCAAAGGGATGAGGCAGTTGTTTGGAGTGGGGCTGGGGCAGCGCTGTGAGCTCGAGAGAGAGCAGCGATTGTTTATTTTCTTCAACTGCCGAGCGAAAATCCCAGGCAACTTTTTTTACTTTTTTTGTGACCCACACTCTGTGCAGGAGAACGGCCCAGCAAATGATCGAGAGCGCGTAGAGCCCGATGAAAATCAATTTTCCAAAAAAGTCCGATTGAGAATAAGCTGAAAAGAAAACGCCCATAGACGCTAGCACAATGCCCATAAAAATCCTCAGGATGTACTGGTTGTTGCTGTCTTTATACCGAAGATGCCTCATATCTGCAATAGCCGAGTGGAATTTTATGGGGAAGATTCAACGCAAAGACGCTAAGCCGCAAAGGCGCAATGAGAAATCCGAAATTCTTTTGCGTCTCCGCGTCTTTGCGTCTTTGCGTTTAATTGTTTCTAATGTGTAACTTGCAAGGAACATCATGTTTATTGATACTCACGCCCACCTCACTTCAGAAAAGATCGGAGACCAGCTTGAGGGTATGCTCCTGCGCGCTAAAGAAAAAAAAATCGGCAAGATCCTTAACATCTGCACCAACCTCTCCACTTTTGAAAAAGGCCTCGCACTGTCTCTTAGAGAACCGTGGATCTTTAATGCGGCGGCGACCACTCCCCACGATGTGGAAAAAGAGGGAGAGCTCTTTTTTCCTTTTGTCGAACGCTCGGCAAAGAGAGGAGAACTCGCCGCAATCGGCGAAACGGGCCTCGACTACCACTACGAGCACTCTCCCAAAAAGCTGCAGCAGGAATTTTTAATCCGCTATTTCGAGCTGGCCATCGCCTGCCGTCTTCCTCTCGTCATCCATTGCCGCGATGCGTTTGCAGACCTGATCTCGATGATCGACCAGTATTACGCCCATCAGCCGGGAGTCTTACATTGCTTTACGGGAACTTTGGCGGAAGCGAAGCAGCTAATAGACCGAGGGTGGATGCTCTCTTTCAGCGGGATTATCACGTTCAAAAATTCGGAGGCGCTCCGCGAGGTGGCCGCCTGGGCGCCGCTTGACCGGATCGTTGTTGAGACCGACACTCCCTATCTGGCGCCGCAGGGCCATCGGGGAAAAATTAACGAGCCAAGCTTTGTGATCGAGACCGCGGAAGCGATCGCCCGCCTCAAGGGTTTATCTTTGGAAAAGATCGCTCAAATCACCACAGATAACGCTTGTAAATTGTTTTTGAAAATGTCATAAAGAGACCTTATGAATACGACTGCCCTGCCTTCCGCCTTCGTTTGGAGAAGAGTCCACTCTTTAATGGGGCTGTGGCTCGTTTTATTTTTGATGGAGCATCTGCTCACCAATTCCCAAGCCGCTCTGCTTCTTGGGGAAAATGGCAAAATGTTCGTCCGGATGGTCAATGCCCTGCATAACCTTCCGTTCTTGCCGGTGATTGAAATTGTTCTCCTTGGGGTTCCCTTCGCCGTACATATGGTATGGGGGATCCAGCGGCTCTTCACGGCGAAATCCAACTCAAAAAAATCGGACGGCAGCACGCCGGACATGAGAGGCTATGGACGGAACCATGCCTATACTTGGCAGCGGATCTCTTCGTGGATCTTGCTCTTCGGGATCATCGGCCACGTCGTCCAGTTCCGCTTTCTCGACCTTCCCGTGCAGCTCAACCAAGGGAAGGAATCGTTCTTTTTTATTCGCTTGGAGATGGACCGCGGCCTTTATACGGTGGCCGAGCGGCTGGGAGCGACTCTTTATGACCGCGCCGCGGTGGCGGAGCAACAAAAATTGCTGGGCGAGCGTTCCTCGGAAACCGCCCTTCTCAACACAGCCAACATGGTCCCGGTAGAAGGAAAATACGACGAGCAAAATGCCTTGCTCCTCCTGTCGGCGCAAAATTTTGAACAAAAACAGGCCTGGGTCGATGCGCTTTCAAAACTCTCTTTAAAAGATAACGAAGTGATCGCTGAAACCAAAGATTTTGGAACGGCCTCTCTCCTAACCGTCCGCGACACTTTTAAGAGCCCGCTCTATGTAGGACTCTACACCATCTTTGTTTTAGCTGCCTGTTTCCACGGCTTTAATGGACTCTGGACTGCCTTGATCACTTGGGGAGTCGTCCTCAAGGTCTCCGCGCAGAGGGCCATGCTTAAAGGAGCGTGGGCGCTGATGGCGATTGTGACGTTCTTAGGGCTTGCCGCTATCTGGGGAACTTACTGGCTAAATTTAAAACATTAAGGGTGGAGATGGCGACAAAAAAAGTGATCGTAGTCGGCGGCGGCCTTGCGGGACTCTCAGCCGCAATGAAGCTTGCCGAGAAGGGATGCTTTGTCAAGCTCGTCTCCGTCACCAAGGTCAAACGGTCCCACTCGGTCTGCGCTCAAGGCGGCATCAATGCGGCCATGAATCTCAAGGGTGAAGATGATTCCCCGCTCATCCACGCGTACGACACCATTAAGGGGGGAGATTTTTTAGCTGACCAGCCCCCTGTCTTAGAAATGTGCCTCGCAGCCCCTGCGATTATCCGGATGCTCGACCGCTTCGGCTGTCCGTTCAACCGGACGTTGGAGGGGAACCTCGACTTTCGTCGTTTTGGCGGCACCCTCTACAACCGGACCGCATTCTGCGGGGCTTCCACTGGGCAGCAGCTGCTCTACTCCCTCGACGAACAAGTGCGCCGCTATGAAGCGAAAGGGCTTGTTGAAAAATTTGAAAACCATGAGTTCATGCGCCTTGTCCTGGATGATGAGGGGCGCGCCCGCGGCATCATTTACATGGACCTCTTCAACATGAAGCTCGAGGTGATGAAGGGCGATGCTGTTGTGTTTGGCACCGGCGGCCCCGGCTTGATCTTTAAGAAATCGACCAACTCCACCTTCTGCACAGGAGCTGCGAACGGCAGGCTCTACATGCAAGGAATGTATTATGCCAACGGGGAGTTCATTCAGATCCACCCCACCGCCATTCCGGGCAATGACAAGCTGCGCCTCATCTCTGAATCTTCCCGCGGCGAAGGAGGAAGGATCTGGGTTTACGGGGATGCTACAAAATCCATTACCACTCCCGAAGGCAAAACGATCCCTTGCGGCCGCACTGACGAGCCCTGGTATTTCCTCGAAGAACTCTACCCCGCATTTGGAAACTTAGTCCCCCGCGACATCGCCTCCCGAGAAATTCTGCGCATCATTGAACTGGGCCTGGGTGTTAACGGAGAATCTCAAGTCTATCTCGATGTGACTCATCTCTCAAAAGATCAGCAGCATAAAATTGAGTCGGTCCTCGACATCTACCGCAAGTTTACAGGAGAAGATCCGCACAAAGTTCCGATGAAGATTTTTCCGGCGGTCCATTACTCTATGGGCGGCGCCTGGGCCGACTGGCCGGCCGCCGACGACCCCGACCGCTGGACCCGCTACCGCCACATGACGAATCTTCCCGGCTGCTTCAATATCGGCGAGTCTGAGTCGGGCTACCACGGCGCGAACCGCCTCGGCGCCAACTCCCTCATTTCCTGCATCTTCAGCGGCCTTGTCGCCGGGGTCGAGATCCCCCGCTATATTGACAGCCTCTCCTCAAGTTTTGAAACCGCCCCGCCAAATATTTATTTGGAAGCTCTTGCAAAAGAAGAGGCGTTCAAACATGATCTGCTCACAAGGGAGGGGCCTGAAAATGTGCACCGTTTGCACGATGAGCTCGCCGAGGTGATGGTGGCGAACGTGACGACGAAGCGCAACAACAAAGATCTGCAGTACACCATGGACAAGATCAAAGAAATTCGGGAGCGGTACAAAAACATCTCTCTCGATGACCGCGGCTCGACGCTCAATCAAACGTATACTTTTGCCAATCAGTTCGCGCCGATGCTCGAGCTCGCTCTCGTGATGACCAAAGGGGCGCTGCTCCGCAACGAGTTCCGCGGCTCCCACTACAAACCTGAATTTCCCGAGCGGGATGATGAACATTGGCTCAAAACGACGATGGCCCGCTACGAACCCGAAGAGCCCGATATCTTCTATCGCCCAATCGACCTCCGCCATCTCAAGCCGGTCAAGCGCGATTACGCAAAGGCAAAAAAAATTAAACCGACCCTAGAGCACATTCCAACCAACATTCAACTCCCCATATAGGCAAACCGATGACGTGCACGCTGAGAATTTTTCGCGGAGAACAAGGAAAGCAGTACTGGGAAGAGTTTGAAGTGCATCTGTCGCCGCACCTCAACATCATTGCCGCCCTCATGGGGATTCAAGAGAGGCCGATCAATAAAAAACAGAAGAAGGTCGCTCCCGTCGTCTGGGAACAAGGTTGCCTCGAAGAGGTGTGCGGTTCGTGCAGCATGCTCATCAACGGGCGCCCCAGACAAGCCTGCACGGCGCTCATCGACAACCTGATCCAAGCGAGCGGTAGCACGACGATCACCTTGGCCCCCTTAAGTAAATTTCCGCTCATGCGCGATCTCGTCGTCAATCGGGACAGCATGTTTGAAAACTTAAAAAAAGTCCGAGCGTGGATCGACGTTGACGATTCCTACGACCGCGGCTTCGGCCCCAAAATTTCTCCGCAGGTCCAAGAGGCGATGTACATCCTCTCCACCTGCATGACGTGCGGCTGCTGCACCGAAGCGTGTCCGCAGGTCAATGCCCATTCCACGTTCATGGGCCCCGCTCCCATTTCGCAAGTGCGCCTCTTCAACGCCAATCCCACGGGCAAGCTCCAAGCCGAAACCCGGCTGCGCCCCCTCATGCAAAAAGAGGGCCTCAGCGGCTGCGGCAACGCGCAAAACTGCGCGAAGGTGTGTCCGAAAAATATTCCGCTCACCGAGTCGATCGCCGTCATGGGCAGAGAGCTGGGCAAGCAAGCGCTCAAAGACTTAAGCCGTCCTTCGGATGCCTGATATGAGTGATGTCTTGCCATCATATTTTTAAAAAATCATTAGAAAATCTTTTACTCCCATGTTAGAATGTTTCTCATGTTGACAGAAGAACATAGAAAAGAAGCCTTAAGTCGCGCTTATGTACAAGCAGTAGGAGCTAAAGCTGGGGTGATTGTTGGAATCAAAGACCGCGGTTACGATTATGGCATTGATGGATCTTTTCATGAGGTATCACTGATGAATGGGCGTAGAACTGAAACGGGGATCGCACTTGATTTTCAACTGAAAGCCACAACTTGCATTGACACTAGAGAGGAGTTTATCTATTACTCCCTAGATGCAGATACTATAAATTTACTGGCTTCCCGAACTAAACGCGCTAATGTGTCTCCAGCAATTTTGATAGTCCTTTCTTTACCTTCTCAACCGGATGAATGGATCCAATTGTCAGAGAAGGAGCTCATCCTTAGAAATTGTTGCTATTGGACTTTTATTTCTTCGTTAACAAACAATCTATATTCTGCTACGGTGAAGATACCAAGATCTCAGCTTTTTACACCCGAAGCATTGCATGATTTGCTAGAAAAAATTTCTAATAGGACGTTAGTATGAATTTAGATAGTTTTGCTATTGAAAATAGAAATCAATTTAGTTCTGCGTCCCTGCTTGACGCTTTGAAACGTTTTCTTAAATTGAAAAATTGGTACCTTGCAGATGTCAGTGAGACTTCTTTAGTTTACGAAGGACATGTCGATGATGAAAACCGTCCCATTCGATTACTTCTTCCTACAAGTGTGGAATTTGACGATACATCGAGGTTGATCTTCAAAGTTGTCAACCTACTATCTGTCATTGAACGATGCTCTGTTGATAGCATGCGTGAGACAATCTTGAATTTTGGATGTGACTTCCTACGCCCTCGCATTTTCACTCCCCCGAATATTTCCAATATTTCCTTAGGTTTGGCAAAAAAAGTGATTAATGATCTTTACGGCTTGGTGTATGACTCCGCGTGCCTTGAAGAAGATACTCAGCCATTCTTTGCAAAAAGGAGGAATATTGGGAAGTTATATGCTGAACGTTGTCGTTTTGGGCAGACATTCCGGGGAAGTTTTGGCTTAACAATTGAAATGCCCATTTCACCATCCTCTTCTGAAAATATAGAACAAATGCCCTTTGAACGTCGGATTATGATCCGCATTGCACGTGGTTTATTAGCGATACGCAAATCAAGTCAAGAGGCTGACGTTTCGATTTTAACCAATGATTATAAGCAGGGATTTAACGCCAACCTCTATGAAACCATGCAAGATTTAATGCAATCACTGCAAGATTACCAGATCGAGTTTGCATTTGCATGGTCTCCGGAATACATCCTTCCCCAAGAGCTAACAAATATGTCCTTGATTCGATTGATGCCTTCTTCAGTGTTACCTTTTCTTGAAAGTGCCGCTAAATCACTTCGTAGAAGTTCGGAATCTCAGGATACTACAATATCGGGGAAAATCATTCAGCTACGAGGCGATGGAAAAATAGGAGAAGAGGAATCGGAGGATCTAGACGCTTCAGGCAATGGAAACAGAATGATTGTTGTCGAATGGGAAACTGAAAAGGGCAAGCCCTGTCTTATCCGCGCAGCGTTATCTCAAGAAGACTATAGAGCTGCCTGTGATGCACATCGAGATGGAAAATCAATATCTATAAAGGGTAAGCCGGAAAAACCGGGTAAGCAGCTGATCC